>CAZYDC010000115.1:4419-11666 GCA_964646065.1 uncultured Planctomycetaceae bacterium
CAGTTCCACACGCTCGCGGGAATCCATAATCCCGGAACGTTACCATAGCGGGGGCATCTGAACAACCTGCGAAAGCATGATAGGCACGTTCTGATTTCTGCATGCCGTTTGGCCTCAAAGCGCCACAGGTTCCCCACTGCGCCGACAAGCAAGCTGAATCTTACGTCGGCTTGCCGGTCGGCGACGCGCTACCTTGCATGAAGAAAGAACCCGCGTATTTGGACACCCGCCCATAATAAGCGACTCGACAGAAGCGCCGACGCGTTATTTCCCGAAAGCTGAAATACACGCAAGCAGGATAGGCACGTTACGATTTCTGGGGCGGCCAAGTCGAGTCCGTTACTCTTTCATCTTCTTAGCGGCTTTGTTTTTCCTGGGCTTTGGGACGTTCTTGCGCACACCGTTTTCAGGATCATTGGACTGGCGCAGGGCCTCCCCCACGGCCTGGGCCAGCGCCTGCGAGGTGAACGGTTTGGTGAGCAGGTTGACGTCGGCCGGGATGACGCCATGCCCGGCCAGCATCTTGCCGGCGTGGCCGGAAATCAAGAGTACGGGAACGCCGGGCCGGGCCTTCCGAAAGTCTTTGGCCAGTTCCGGCCCGCTCCGACCGGGCATCACGACGTCGGTGATGAGCAAGTCGATCTTTTGCCTCGCCGACTGAGCCAGGACCATGGCGTCCTGGGCGTTTCCGACCGGCAAGACGGTGTAGCCGCACTCGCAAAGCGTCTCCATCAGCATTCGCCGAATCGGATCTTCGTCCTCAACCACCAGGATCGTGCCGAACCCTTTGGGCAAATCGGTTGCTTGCGAAATCGTCCCGGCGGATTCCCCTGCATCCTCGACCGCGGGGAAGTAAAGCCGGAACGCAGTGCCCTGGCGGGGTTCGCTCTGAACATCGATGAAGCCGCCGCTCTGAGTCACGAACCCGTGAACCATCGCCAGGCCCAGCCCGGTGCCTTCGCCCACGGGCTTGGTGGTGAAGAACGGTTCAAAGAGGTGGCTCAGCGTATCCGGGGACATGCCGGTCCCGGTGTCGCGAACGGTCAACATCGCGTATCGGCCCGTGCACGCGCCGGCATGCTGGCGGACAAAGCTTTCGTCCAACACGGTGTTGTGGGTCTCGATTTTCAGCAGCCCGCCTTTGGGCATGGCGTCGCGTGCGTTCAGAACGAGGTTGAGCAACGCCTGCTGGAATTGCCCGGTGTCCAGGCGAACGTTCCACAAGTCGCCTCGCGGCATGACCGCCAGCCGGATGTCCTCACCCAGCGCCTTGGCCACGGACTTCATCATGTCCCCGGCCAGCGAGTCCAGGCTGACGACCTCCGGGCGAAGCACCTGCTGGCGGCTGAACGCCAGGAGTTGCCCCGCGATGGCCGCCGATCGCTCCGCCGCCTGGAGGATCTGCCCGACCTGCTCCTTCCCTTCGTCCTTGACCAGTGAGCGCCGCAGCAGCATCTCTCCGTAGCCTTTGATCACCGTCAACTGGTTGCGGAAGTCGTGCGCCACTCCTCCGGCCAATTGGCCGACGGCCTCCATCTTCTGCGCCTGGCGCAGTTGCGCCTCGGTCTTTCGCAACTGCGTGATGTCTCGCGAGATCGTGGAGAAGTATTTCACTTCCCCTGACGAATCCTTGTGCGCCAGGCTGACCATCAGGACGGGAATCTCGTGCCCGTCGCGGTGAAGAAACGCGCTTTCCCCGCTCCAGATGCCGTCGCGGCGAATGATCGGCAGGATTGTTTCGAGGTGCATCTTATTGACCCAATCGGGGTGAAGTGCCTCAATCTTTATCTTCGTGACATCCTCGTCAGGCCCGAAGCCGACCATCTTGCGCCCGGCCGGGTTGGTGTAGCAGATGTGCAGGTCGCCTGCGTCGGCAAACCCGACGTAATCCGTGGTCGCCTCCAGGATGGCCGTCAGGCGCTGCCGTTCCTCCTCCAGCCGCTTGCGCTCGGTGATGACGTCGAACACGGCGACAAAATGATCTTTTTTCGGACTATACACGGAGACGGAAAACCACATCGCCATCGCGTGAACGAAGATTTCGATTTTCTGGGGCTTGCCGGTTCGAGCCACCCGTCCGTACACCTGGAGTAACTCCGCGTCCGATTCCCGAAGGCCCGGGATGAGATCGGAAACCTTCTGCCCTACGACGTTCTTGAGGCCGGTAAGAGTCTCAAACGCCTCATTGACGGCCAGGTAGACGAAGTCCACCGGCCGCCCGTCCTCGAAGATCATTTGGCAATACGCAAACCCTTCCACCATGTTCTCGAACAATGAGCGGTACCGCGACTCGCTTTCCCGCATCGCATCCCCTGCCCGCTTCCGCTGGGTGATGTCGCGGATGACTCCGCAAATCACCGGTTGTCCTTGCAGGTCGAAGCTGCTCGCGGATATCTCCACCGGAAACGCCGTTCCATCCTTCTTTTTGTGGTACCGCAACGCCACGAAGACTCTTTTCTCGCGAATAACCTCTGCTATGGATTCGGCGCTTTCCTTCGGTTGGGTCGTGGTGTCCAGATGGATGAGATTCAGGAATTCCTCCCGCGTATGCCCATACATTCGGCAGGCGGCATCGTTCACGTCAAGGAATCGATGCGTCTGTGCATTGACCAGGAAGATGCCGTCGGTCTCCATGGCGAAGATCTGCCGGTACTTTTCCTCGCTTTCCCTCAGGGCCTCGTGGGCCCGCTTGCGGTCGGTGATGTCCTCGACGACCTCGATGAAGGCCTCCGCCTGCCCGTCGGTGTCCAGGACCGGAAAGGCCTGGATGCGGACGCAGTAGCGGCTGCCGTCAGCCCAAACGACTTCCGATTCGGCCTCGGCGGGCTGGTTGGTCGCCATGGCCACTTTACCGGGGCAGTGTGAACAGACCCGATCTCGCTTCTCGAATAACCTGAAACACCGCTTACCCACAAAGGCGGCCGACGGTTTGCGGAACAAGTCGCACGTTGTGGAGTTGACCTTGAGGATCCGGTGGTCACGGTCAATCAAGTTGATTCCGAGGTGGATGTTCTCCACCAGGGCCCGGTATAGGCCCTCGCTGGCGTGCAACGCTTCCTCGGCCCGCTTGCGGCCGGTGATATCGGCCAGCGAGACCAGGCACAAATCTGCCCCTTCAAGCCTGGGCGAGCGCGCCCAGCACCATTCCACAAACCGGGAGCTGTCCTTACCCATGTCCAGGCGGCTTTCCCCCTTGCACGTCGTCTTGCCCGAAATGATGCATTTCATGTCGCCGGCCAACAGGCCCGCCAGGACCTTCTCCGCGGCCTGCATCCGGCCATTCGGGACACTCTGGGACGGATCGACTCCGAAGAACTTTCGCGCCGCCGCGTTCATGCCCGTCAATCGGATACCGCCGCGAGCTTCGGGCCAGCGCTCCTTCAGAATCCGCTGGGCTTCGTCCAAACCCCCCTTCTGGAGGCCTGCCATGCGCAGCAGGCCGGTAATGTCCATTTCGCACAGAACGGCCGGCGACCACTCGAAGAGCATTCGGTATCGCCCTTCGCCGTCTTGCTCAGTCTGCCGGACAACCTTTGCCTTCCCGGGGCCCGCGACAGGTTTTCGAGGCATCATTCCGCCCTTTCCCAATGCCCGCACGCTCGCGGGCAAGTCCGATGAGTATTTGCGACAATCGCCATTGTAACAACATGCCCCGCCGATCAGGACGGCCTAAAGTTTCCGGCCGAGCGAACGACAATGGAACTGGGCATCGAGAATGTCCATCGCAAGAACGACCGTAAAAAAACAACGAGCAGGCGTCGACCGGAAAACGGTTCCGGTCTGACGGCCGCACCTGGGTCCGGGTCGGGGATCATGTGGTGCGACCGTCAAGGCCTGCTCGTGTTTTTCAACTTCAAGAACACCGGACAAGACGAATCACCAAGCTCACCAAGGCCACCAAGAGCACCAGAACAACATTTGAATTCTTTGTGCTCTTGGTGATCTTGGTGCTCTCCGTGATTCCTGCTGTTTCCTTTTGATAGGGACTCTACGTTTTTTCCGCCGCGCGGCGGGAAACCAGCGCCATGATCCGCCGCACTTCCCGCTCGACCCGGGCCGTCACGAACGGCTTGAGCAGAATCCGGTGGGGCCAGAAACCCATGCCGGTCCGCACCTCCGACGCGAAGCGCCGGCCGACCATCAGCACGGTGGTAATCCCGGGGTTCTGCTGCGCCAGCCATTGGCATATCCTGTGCCCGTCCAGTCCCGGCAACATCCAGTTGACAACGACCAGCGAGACATCCGGGCCCGCTTGGATGCTCCGCCAAGCCGCGGCGCCGTCCTCAAAGCTGACGGTCCGGACATTCTGGCGCCAAAACGCCTGTTCGAGGGCGGCCCGGCAGACAGGGTCGTCGTCCACAATCACGACACGGCCGAGGTGCGGCGCGGCGATACGAGGTAATACCCGAGTTTCGCATTCCATGTTCCTGCTCCCGCGACACGAATGCTGCTTCCACTCCGACCCGGAAACCCAATACTACCACCACTATCCGGAATGCGAATACTTATGTCAATACAATTATGTTAATTATTTTAATTATTTTAATCATTTTTTAACCCGGGGCAAATGGAAGAAAAGAGAGGATTGGGTTCAAAGGAGAAGATCGCCCTGCCGGCCGTCCAGGTTTCAACTTCCCCGGGTGAGCGACTTGGAGAGTTCGCCGCTCAGGAGGTCCATGTCCACCGGTTTGCCCAGGCAGGCGGCCGCGCCCATCTTCAAAATACGCCGGCTGACCGCCTCGGAATTGTCCCCGGTGATGGCGATCACGAGGGGGTCTTTGAGGAGCGGATTGGATTTGACGCTGCGGCAGATTTCGAAACCGTCCAGTCCGGGCATGTGAAGGTCGAGGATAATAATCTCCGGTTTGGACAGCCCGATAATCTCGCCGGCTTGGTAGCCGTCGAACGCCAGGAGCACTTCGCAGCCGGGGAATCGTTCCGTGACCTCTTCCCCCAGCAACTTCGCGACCGGCTTCTCGTCGTCAACGATCAAAACCTTGGGGCGAGAGAGCTCCAACCCGGCCGGTATCCGCAATTTCTGCTGCCGCAAAAACCGGATCAGGTCCTCCCGCTCGATTCTCCTGTGCCCTCCGGGAGTCCGCCCCGCGACCAGACTTCCCGCATCGATCCACTTGCTGACCGATGACACAGCCACGCCAAGCAGGCGAGCGACCATCATTGTCGACAGGTTCTTTCGTTGATACATATCCGTGAGCTTTTTGGCCTGATACATATCCTTCCGACCTCTCCTTTAATATACGATCATTATACTTCAAACGAGCGTGAATCTTGTCATTTACCACTAAATGTTCAGAATAGCAAGTCCTAACTTATTCCTGTGCAACGACAACTGCAAACGCCTGTTTTCAAGGTGCAAATGGAGAAAGGCGGCGACTACTGGATAGGGGCGAGCCACGGGGAGGAAATACATGGATCTGCAGTAAGATGTTCGCCAAACAGCAAGCTCCTATCGGGATCAAGCCCGGCGTTTACGATCCCGCGCGCAACGGCCCTCCGAGCCAAAGTTGCGTGCCCTACGGCATCGCGGTCACAAACGCGCGCACGGCTTCGTCGCTGACCTCCGGGCCGGCGTCGGCGACGACGATGTCGGTCACCAGGTGCCTGGGGGCGGCCTGGTCCACCATTTCATGCACCAGGTTTTGCACGCGCGCGGGCGTCTGGCCGGCAATGGCGGAGGCCTCCAGCAGCAGCGAAATCGGGGTGTTGGGGTACGCGGCCCGGGTGGCGCGGCGGTCGCTGAGGTAGCCGATCTGAAGCCCTTGGGGCTCCAACTTCTTGTACACCTGGGCGTAGGGGTGGAACGGTCCGCAATGGTGCAGCCCGCGCCCGCCGATCTGGTCGATAAACCACCGGTCCACCGGCAGGACGACCCGCTCATAGCTTTGGGGCGAGATCATGCACACGGGGCAATTGCCCAGGCCCCCGATCGCCCGCCTCGGCGAAGGCGGCGTGCCGTTGACGGGCGCCGTGACTCGGTCGTGCAGGGCGAGAATCGCCTGCCCCATGAGCGTCAGGATTCGCTGCGCCGCCGCCGGGCGCTCCACGATAGCGGCAAGGATTTCCTCGCCCAGCACGGACAGGGCGTTATTGAGGGGACTGCCGTAGTTGATGCCTCCATCGCATCCGCCGTAGCGGCCGGCCAGCAGATGCGCCTCCTTCAAGGCCCGCTCGACCACCAGGGACGTGTCGATCGGCGGCGGTTGGAGGCTCTCGACGCGCTCGGCCGGGTCGTCCAACACGATGGCCGCCGGGGCCTGGTCCGGCTGATAATGAATGCGGCAGCCCCAGTACGCCGACATGAATCGGTGCCCGTACGCGTCGATGTTAGGCATGGGCTTGGGGTCGGCCTCGCCCAGGCCCACGTCGGCGAAGACCTCGCGCAAGACCCGGCGCATCGAGCGGTTCAGTTCCGTCCGGGCGATCGGGTCCAGCCAGTACCGCTCGGTGAACTCCAGCCCGAACCGGTCGTGATACCACTTGGGCGAAAAATCGATATAGCATTTCGGATTACTACCCGCCTCCATATATGTATCCTCTTTCACCGCCGCAAAATGACCAATGCCCAATGACGCAATGTCCAATCAACGACCAATGAACTAATGCCAAATGACCAATATGGAAGGATGGGGCGCTCCGCTTTGGGGGTATTCCCATTGGTCATTCGTCACTCGTTGTTATTTGTCATTGATTGGTCATTGGACATTGCGTCATTGGGCATTGCCGTTCATCTACTTTGCGTTCTTCGCCAGTTCCTTGGCCGCCTCGCCTGAGCGACCCTGGATTTTGAGGCTGTACCAGCAGGCCATGGCGCGCAGAACAGGCAGTTCGGCTGGACTGGCGATGATTTCGTCCATGATCGCCGTGGCGTCCTTGTCGCCCCATCGGGCCAGATTCAGCGCGCCGTCCTCCTTCATGTCGCGGTACGGGCTTTGGAGCAGCGGACGCGACAGCCGGCAGACGCACTGGCGGTTGCGGCTCTTGCCTAGTCCGGCGGCCGCGGCGCGAAGGATCGCGCTGTACTTTCCGGACATAATCTTCTCCAGCCCGACGGAGGCCTCCTTGAGGTCCGAGTCCGCCAGCCACGTGACGGCGGCTTCTGGTACTGTCCCGTCGCCAACATCAAAGACCCAGATAAGCCGCACGCCTTCGACGCCCGGATTGCTGAGGGCTTGGGCATCGTCCCGGCCATCATCGGGGATTGCGCCGAAAGCGGAAGCCTCGCGCGT
>CAZYDC010000116.1:0-7542 GCA_964646065.1 uncultured Planctomycetaceae bacterium
GGACGTTCCACCGTCAATTCAACAGTGCTTGGGCAGGGCGTGAACGGTTACAAAAATACTTTGTGTGGCTAGACACGGCTAGCCATGATGTTATATACAGTAACTGTTAGTTGTACTACTATTTTCTGGACAACACCCAAACTTATGGTATAATACCCGGCGTCCGTTAGAGACGCCTCGCGAGGCTTGTTGGACGCCCGAGGCAGCTATTTAACAACTAAATACGAGTGGCGGGAAGAGAAGAGTTGACGATTGAACGGCGAAGAGAGGAACTTCGCCCTGGTGTCAGCTCGACGGCCCTTTCCTGCCCAGCAACACGAGATCGAGATTACAGGGATGACCGGATTCCAGGATGAAAAATCGTCTCCGAATCCGGCTAATCGGTTAATCTGATAATCCAGCTCAAGAACCCTTCTGCGACAAATCGCCAAGGACGTGCGGAACTACCGTAAAATCACGCAGAAAACGCGCCAAGTCGGTATCCATGAATCATAACATGCTTTATGCCAGATACTTGTATATTTCGGGTCGGGTTCCGGTGGCTTCCGAACAGGTTCTAGTGAGCCGCCCACGCGTTCTAATGAGCCACCCGCCCGTTCGGGTGGCTTCCCGACAGGTTCCAATAGGTTACGAAGTCACTCCCTGGCCCAGGAAAAGCCACGGAATTCACGATCTGACCGGTCGATTCTACTTGGTGAGCATCGGCCGGGCCCAGACGAACTGGCCTAGCCAGAACTGGTCGGGCTTCGTATATAGGTTGGTGACAAGCAGTTCGAGCCTCTTGACGCCCGAGATCGGCAGATCGACCTCGACGGCCGGTTCGTCGCCAAAGACCGAGGGGCGTTCAAAAATAACCTTGCCGTCGGCCAGGACCTTGGCGGCCACGTTGCCCCGGAGACCTCTGTCAGGTTTGAAGCTCGCGGCCGGCGCCATACCGGCCAGGCAATGGAATCGCCGATAGATGCCCTCAGGAAGCTCGTAGGCGAGGCGGGCCCGGCGGTCGGGAAACTGGCAGCCGGAATCCGCGAGCACCGACAGCACCGGCCGGACGTCCTCGATGGCCGGCTGCGACTGCCCCGGCCGCCTGACCAGCAGTTCGGGCGGCAGCTTGTGCGGGCGGAGCTTGCCGTCCTCGAAGAACTCGATCACGGCGTCGGTGTACGGGCCGTAGCAGTAGCAGAAATCCATTTCGTTGACGGTGGGAAAAACCGTCGTCAGGTCGAGCGTCTGGATCGACTCGATCTGGCCTGGCTCGTAGCGGCCATAGGCGAGGCAGAAGGCGGTGTGAATGAAATCGCTGATGATCTCGATGCCCATCAGGCGGCTTTGGCTCAGGAGCTTCACGACCTGGTCCTGCCTTCCGGCGTACGCTTCGGCGAGCATGAGATGGATGATTCCCACCGCCCGCTTCACGACGGAAAGGTATCGCTGGTAGAACCGGAACATGGCCTCCGCGGGGGCCTGGCCCAGCAGTTGCGGCTGGTAGAGCACTCGCGGGATGTCCACCGTTTGGCCGGTGATGGCCCAGCAGTCCGGGACGACCTTGGCATCGGGCGGCGGCGGGAAGAACAGCCCCTGCCAGATCGGCACGTCGACGTGGTCGCCGGGGTGATGGTCGCACAGAAGATGCGAGACGATTCCGGCGGCCTTGGCGGCCGTGTGATGGTCGCCCGTCCGCAGCGACCGGACCATCATGTCCAGGTAGAAGCCGAAGACCTTTTGGAATTGCGGCGGCTCGATGATCCGGTCGGCCGGGCGTTCGCCATACGAGCGGCCAAACGGCGAGAACGGAGTGCTTTCGCAGGCCAGCATCTCCTGGGCGAAGCGGCCGTCGATGTACATGATCTCCTTGCATCGGGGCTCGACCTTGTTCATGGTCTGGGGATCATTGATCGGGGCCAGCGTGTCGGGATACCCCGAATAGGTTTCGAGGAACGGCCCGCGCACGTCGCGCCACAGCACCCGTTGCCACGCAGGCAGATTGTCGAAGACATTTTCGGAAACTTGATAATGATCGCCTTGAGTTCGCATGAATACTCTCCGAAACCTGACTGCCGTGGTAACGCGACCCGCGACCGTCGCGGGCCTGTTCGAGATTGTCCATTATTCCGGGAGAGCGGGCAATTGTTTTCATCGTTGCCGGAGGGGCGGCGGTGGGATAACTTATCGGCAGGCCAAGTCCGGGCAGCCTTCCTCCAGGCGACGGAAAGGCCGGCATGGTGACGGATAACTATGAATTCCATCAAGAACAAACTCGTCCTGGTCTTCCCGCCGTATTCGATCCCGCCGACCTCGCCGCCGCTGGGCGTCTGCCTTCTCAAGGGGTTCGTCCAGCGCACGCTGCCGGGCTGGTCCGCCAAGGTCCTGGACCTCAACCTGGACATGCACGAGGATTTCTTCCGCAACCTTTCGCAACGGCGGTGCCTGCCTCCCAAGGAGTTTCCCGAAGGCCTGCTGGGCGAGATCGCGCTGTCGTACGCGGGCGAGCTTTTCCGCGGCGGGCACAACGACGAGTTCTTCGGCCGGGCGGATCGCTACACGCTCTGTGCGGAGCTGTGGCTTCGCCTGATGCACCGCGAGGTCGGCGCGATTCCGCAGGTGCTCAGGCAGGCGTTCGAGGACAAGATCGCCATGCCGGCCCTGATCGACAACTACGCCCAGCGAGCGTTGGACCAGCAGCCCGGCGTGGTGGGGATTTCGCTCTGCTATTCGCAGCAGGTCTGGGCGGGGCTTTGCCTGGCCAGGGCGATTCGCAAACGCTCCAGCGTGCCGGTCGTGCTGGGCGGCACGTTCTTCAACCACCAAGCCAACGCGGAATGGGCGCTTCGCAATAGCGACGCCGACTTCGTCATCGTGGGCGAAGGCGAGCAGGCCTTGGCGGGACTCCTGGCCAACGGTCTGGACCCCGAGGGCCTGCCGGGAGTGTACTATCGCCGCGAAGGTCAGCCGGTGGGCGTCCCCCCCGCCTTCGCGACGGACCTGGACCACCTGGGCTCGCCGGACTTCTCCGACCTGGACCTGCGAGCCTACTTCTCACCGATGCCGGTGCTGCCGGTGCTGACCTCCCGCGGCTGCTACTGGCGACGATGTGCCTTCTGCGTGCATTACAGATCGGCCGGCCTGACCTATCGGCGACGGAGCGTGGCGGGGGTCGTCGAGGAATTCCGGCAGCACGTCGCGCGAGGCGTGCGCCACTTCGCCGTCATCGACGAGATGCTCTCGCCCGCCGATTTCGGCCAACTGGCCCAGGCCATCATCGAGGCCGGCCTGAAGATCTTCTACTACGCCTGCGCCAAACCGGTGAAGCAGTTCGACCGCGAGTTGCTCGGCCGCATCCACCAGTCCGGTTGCCGCTACGTGCTCTGGGGCGTCGAGAGCGGGTCGCAGCGCGTCCTGGACATGATGGACAAGGGCACGAAAGTCCAGGACGTGGAGGCGGTCCTCGAATCCGCCCACGCCGCCGGCATCCGCAACCACGTCTACATCATGCCCGGCTTCCCCACCGAGACCCGGGAGGAATTCCAGGAGACGCTGGATTTGCTGGCCCGCCACAAGCAGGCCGTCGCGGCCGTGCATCGCAGCCTGTTCTCACTCGAAAAGGACTCGCCGGTGTACGACAACCCGGCGAAGTACTCGATTACCCGCTCCTGGCCGGCCGGTCAGACACCCGACAGCGACGCGTGTGAATTCGAGTGCTCCTCCGGCATGACCCGCCAGGAGGCCCAGCAGGCCTTCGCCCAGGCCACGCCCTTCTTCCGAGGTTTCTATCATTACTCGACCTACCTTTCCTACCTGCGCGACCACGCGATCCTCGTCTATGGCCGGCCTGAACAGCTTTAGCTGTAAGTGCTGGCCGAGCTATTCGGTTATGTACGTGACCGGTCTTAGAGCGAGAATCGCGAAAGCAACTATTCCTGTGACCTCAATTGGGCGACCCGAAGCGCGGAGGTGCAGCGCCTAGCTTCCTCCTGGACCCGGTCGAAGATGAGTGATCCTCCGTCCAGCCAATCGAGACAGCGGATCCTTGCGGGACCGGGCCGGGTCACGCGTGTCTCCATGCCGGTTTCAAGGTCCGCCACCCAAAGGTCCGTCGGCCCCAGGCGTCTGTAGTGCAGGCGGTTATCCTCCTGGTAGCACAGATAGGCCACCCGCCTGCCATCGGGCGAGAACGTGGGACACGCCTTGGCGCGAGCGCCCCAGGTCACCTGCTTTGCATCCTGGCCGTCGGGTTTGCAGGTCCACACTTGCCCATCCCGCAGAAAGGCCAGGCGCGAACCGTCGTGCGACCAGGGGTTCCAGCGGCACTTGCGGTAATCCCAGTCCCCAATTTCGACAAATGGGTCTACCTGCCTGATCCCGCCGACTTTGCGTGCCTTGAAGTCCACGATGGTTGCCCATTTGTCGCGGTCCCAGATCAACACGTGCCGGCCATTGGGCGACCAAGTGGCTTGCAGGCCGCTGTTTCCTAAACCGGGGATCATCACCTTCTCATCCGTGGCGCTCAGGAAGGTCATGTCCTCCCCAAATGGGCCGAACCATTTTCCATCCGGAGAAAAGGCGGCGTTCTCGCCATAATCCCAGACAGCGTGTCCCGGTCCAGGTTCCCGATACGGGATGCGTTTGCTGTGCGGCATCCGGCCGCCCTTTGTCCATTCGCCGGCGGGGCGAGGCGGCGCGCCGCCAGGCTCCTTGGTTCCGAACTCAGCCGCAACGTTGCCTTCAAGGTCGGTGATCGCGGCATAGCCGTCGCGGCTGGAAGCGATCCGCCGACTGTCGGACATCCAGGCGACCAGAAACATGTCTGAGACGATCCGGTCATTCTTGCCGTCTTTATCCACAACATGCACCAAGCTGTACATATCGCCCCGGCCGAACCCTATTTCATCACCCTTCCCCCAACCGGTTTCACAATACCCAACCCATTTGCCATCAGGCGAAACCATCGGAACGGTCCCCTTCTTCGATGGGAACTCTTTCTCCGTCGCCGCCGCGACCGTTCCGGCGGTGCCGGCAAGGAACCCGAAGACTTCCCGCTTTTGCAGCTCATTCAGCACCGCCTGGGCCAGCGGCTTCAGTTCCGGCGGGCAGGTCTTGATGTACTCCGCCATTGGAATCTCCGCCTTGGCTTGCGCGAATGGCAGCAGCCGGAGCAGCCCCTGCCGCTGCACGGAAACACTCTTGTCGGACAGGGCGAGCTTGGCCAACTCCAGTGTCGCGCCATCCCGATGCCCGGCCACGGAGGCGAGGATGGCTAGCTTCTCCTCCTCGACGCGGTCGGCAAATCCCTTGAGCAGCGTGGCCGGCAGGTCCTTGTCCTCCTGCTCGTACAACATCGACAGCAGGCGGATGGCCATCGGCCCCTTGGCGAGGGCGAAACCGGTTTTGAGTGCCGCAAGCGGCGGCGGTTTGGGGCTATGCTCAAGCGTCTCGACAGCCTTGTCACGAACTTTCTCGCTGGGGTCTTGCAGTGACTTAATCAGTATATCCGCCGCCCACGACTGGCCGCCAAACCGGGTCATGTATCCCTGCACGGCTGTCCGGACGCCGGGGTCTTCATCGGCGGCAAGGGGCTTGACCTCTTCCAACGGGCCATCGTGCACCCAGGTCAGGACGTCCACAGCCGACGCCCGCACGGCGGCAACTTTGTCCTTCAGGCCCGCAAGCGCCGTCCGCAAGCAAGCCTCGTCGGCGGCCTTCTGGTCCATTGCGGGCACGAGCTTCGCCCATGAGTACTTCTCGCCCTCGGGGCCGGGTTGGGCTGCCGCATCCTGTTTTCCTTTCATGTTCCCCACCGCCCATGCGGAGCGGCGATATTGATGGATGGCCGCCGCCCGCACCAAGGGGTCGCCGTCCTTGGCTGCCAGGTCCAGCAGCGGCAGCGCCGCTCCAGCCAGGTAGTCAAAGGTCTCCTCAATGAGACGGTTTTGCCGGGAATCCGTCCGCGGGCAGATAAGCAACTCCTTCACCGCGGGCAGGACCTTGGCCCGATCTCGATCACTCTTGGCCGCCCAGGCGGATAGCAACACTTGCGAAGGTTGCACTTCAAATTTGACTGTGATCGGCTCGGGGTTGCCCAGGTCGGCCTGGAGCTTTGCGTTCCGCGCCAGGAGCTTCCACTGACACCGCATGGAACCCAGCGCGACCGTCGTGTGTTCGCGATCGATGAACGCCGCCGTCACACTACCCTTGGCGGGCACCATAAGATCGGACGTGGCATCTTTGTCGAGCAGGGCAATATAGTTGCCTAAGCCGCCGCCGCCCATGCCATCCGTTGCCCAGCCGCCGGGCCAAAACTCCAAGGCGCCGCGCGCAACGGTAATTGGCTGGTCGGTATGATTGACCAGCGTCACGGTAATCTTGAGATCGCCTCCCAAAGGCACTTTGGGTTCGGCGACCGCCAGGTTGATCGTCAAGCCGCCCGAATGCCCATCCGCCGGTTTCGTCGCGGCATTCGCAAAGATGATCGCCGGCACGCCCACCAGAACCGCCATCGCGCACAACAGGTTTCGCATTTGAATTCTCCCAGTGCAATTGCTGTTTCGCCATTACCGCAATTGCGTCCATTGCCACCGCAGGCGACCGGAAAAGCAACAGACCGTTTCGCGAGTTTCCTGCCGGACACAAGTTCCCGGCGCTCGTGTAGCCTTCACCCGATGCTATTACGTAAATTGCAGCCGATTGCCGGACCAACTCGTCTGTTGGCGTCACCCGGAAGGTGCATTTGACATAATTCTCTGACCCGGACTTCCCGGTGTCAACGAGAATCCTGGCATCTCTATCTCGGCACCTCCAAGCTGTTTCCACATTCTGATTCAAATGCGGGCGACCTCAAGCGTCTAATGGCAGCATGTGATTACGAAGGGAAGACACGGTGGACCTGCTGACCCAGTTACGCAACAGGCCCGTGGTGGCGTGAGAATTTTTCGCCCCCAAAAAACATCCTGAAAAAGTGAAATCTTTTTTCTGCCCCCGGCCAGCAATCGGGTTACGCCGACGGGACGGTCTGACCGTCCATCTTTTGCCCCCAAAACACCCCATTTGAACCTCTTTTGGATCGTTTTTCGCAAACGCGCCCTTCTATGGGGGCGCGTGTTTTTTCGCGCCCCCCGCGCAAACCCGATAGGAGTTTGCGGGTATCTTTGAAATGTGGATAGGGCAATCTGACGGACGGGCGACAACCGGCAGAGACAGCAAGAATGATCCACGGATTACACTGATAAAAGCAAAAGCAAGAATCGTTAAGGCATATCTTCTTCGTCGTTTCTTCCATCTGTGAAAATCTGTGCAATCAGTGGACGAGTTCCTGGTGCGGCGGATGACTGTGGGTTGTGTGTCGAACCTTGAAGACCTACAAGAGAAATTTCAAGAATGCGAGAAAAGAGGTGGTCGAAAACGAGGACACTTGTAAAAAACAATGCTCACAGTTTTGGGTGGCTCGAAAACCAGGGTCCAATGGCTTCCCGACGGTTTTCGAAGGAGGCAAATAGGTTCTATTTGAGCGCACTTCCCACTTGCAGTTTGGGCGTCGGCGGGTACACTAAC
>CAZYDC010000116.1:7552-11627 GCA_964646065.1 uncultured Planctomycetaceae bacterium
CTAACACGAGGCTCTTGAACGAGGAACGATACCATGCAAGACAAGATCATCGGTGAAGGCATTACATTCGACGACGTTCTCCTGGTGCCCGCCCGCTCCTCGGTCGTGCCTCGCGAGGTGGACACCTCGACCCGGCTGACGGCGAACATTCGCCTGAACATTCCGCTGCTCTCGGCCCCGATGGACACGGTGACCGAGGCGGCGCTGGCGATTGCGCTGGCGAGCGCGGGCGGCATCGGAATCATTCACAAGAACCTGGCCATCGAGGCGCAGGCCCGCGAGGTCGAGAAGGTCAAGCGATCGGAGAACGGGATCATCACCGACCCGATCACGCTGCCGCCGGGCGAGTCCACCGACACGGCGATGCGGGTCATGCGGGAGCACAACATCTCGGGCGTTCCCATCGTCGTGGACGGCGGGAAGCTCGTGGGCATTCTCACGCGGCGGGACATGAAATTCCTGTCGGCCAACGCGCCCATCGAATCGGTGATGACCAAGGGCAACCTGGTGACGGCCGCCCCGAACACCTCGCTGGACGACGCCGAGCAGATCCTCAACCAGCACAAGATCGAGAAACTGCTGCTGGTCCACAAGGACGGCAGGCTCGCCGGGCTGATCACGATGCGGGACATCGACAAGATGCGGCAGTTCCCGCTGAGCTGCAAGGACTCCCGCGGCCGCCTGCGGGTCGGGGCCGCCGTGGGCGTGATGGACCTGGAACGCGTGGCGGCGCTGATCGCCAAGGACGTGGACGTGATCGTGGTCGATACGGCGCACGGGCATAGCGACAACGTGATCAAGACGGTCGAGAAGATCAAGTCGCTGTACAAGATCGAAGTGATCGCGGGGAACATCGCCACGGGCGACGGCGCGGCCGACCTGGTCGCGGCGGGCGTGGACGCGGTGAAGGTCGGCATCGGGCCCGGGTCGATCTGCACGACCCGCGTGATCAGCGGAGTGGGCGTGCCGCAGATCTCGGCGATTCGGGAGGCCGCCAAGGTGGCCGACAAGAAAAACGTCCCGGTCATCGCCGACGGCGGAATCCGCCACAGCGGAGACATCACCAAGGCCCTGGCCGCCGGGGCTTCGTGCGTGATGATGGGCAGCCTGTTCGCCGGACTGGACGAGTCGCCGGGGCAGACCGTGATCTACAAGGGCCGGCGGTTCAAGGTGTATCGAGGCATGGGCTCGCTGGGCGCGATGGTCAGCGGCTCGGCCGACCGCTATGGGCAGAAGGGCGAGACCAACCGCGACAAGCTCGTGCCCGAGGGCGTCGAAGGCCGCGTGCCCTACCGCGGCAGCCTGGGCGACTTCGTCTACCAGATGGTCGGCGGCGTGCGGGCCGGAATGGGCTACTGCGGAACGGCCACCATCGAGGAACTCCGAACGCGGGCCAAGTTCATTCGCGTCTCGGCGGCCTCGCTGGCGGAGAACCACCCGCACGACATCGCCATCACGCACGAGTCGCCGAACTATTCCACGTGGCGAAACACGGAAGAATAAGTTTTGCCCATGAGTCAACGTTCGCTTGGAAAACACATGATAATGAAAGTTCAAACGGCCTTCATTCTTGCGGCCATCGCCCTTGGCGGCCTGGCCGGTTGCAGCGTCGACTCGCAAGGCGCGTGGCGTTCGCTGGGCGACCTTCCGATGGACAAGGCGTTCGATGTCTCGAAGCATGTCATCTGGCAATACTACTCTGTGGAAACCGAAGACCGCGAAAAAGGCCAGATCCTCTGCCGCCCGGAATTCATGCAGGACCGCGGTGACCGTTTCCTTGGCCCCACGCCCGCCCGCGACGTGGCAACCCTGCGCCTGACCCGCCGGGGACAAGAGGTGATCGCGAACGTTCAGGTCAGGCACGAGCGGCAGATGCTGACCTCTCAGCGCCAGACCGGAAACGGCCACACGTACAGCGGCGTTCCCAACGATCTGCCCTCCGACGACGCCCCCACCAGCAAAAACATCTCCTGGAACCTGGTGCAGTACGATCACGTTCGCGAGAACGCCATCCTGGACGACATCATCGGCGCACTCGAAAATAAATCCACCACGCGGCCCGCAACCGAGCCGGCGGCCATGCCAAGCACCTCGCCGAGTTCCACCAAACCGGCTGGACATTGAGTCGCGGCAAAGCGCCGACCGGCGAACCCAATCAGGTTCGGCTTGCGGTTTCGCATTGTTGGCCGCGTCCAAAGTTTGCTCCAATGTAAGCCCCTATCGCTACACCGCAAAGGCCGCCGGGCCGGGGTGCGTCTGGAAGAATCGCGAACTTCCCTCGCACTCAGGAAACCGCGCGTGATAGAGCCTGGTCCAGTTCGCCAGGAACTCCTCCGTGTTGTCGGCCTTCACCATCGCCCAGACCGCTCCGCCGAATCCGGCGCCGAACGCCGATGCCGCCGCCGCTCCGCATTGCCGCGCCGCGCGGGCCAGAAAGGCCGTCTGGTCGATCTGGTTGCCCAGCAACCGGTCGGCCAGTTGCTGCGAAAGCTCCACCTGGTGGCCGAATCGCACCAGGTCACCGGCGGCGAGGGCGTCGCAGGCGGCCGGGATGATCCGCGTGCTTTCCAGCATGAACTGTTCGGTTCGCATGACCAGTTGGGCCCACGGAAATCCGGGCTCGTTCATCTCCCGCACGGCCACGAGAATCCGGTCGTACGCATCGGGCCTGCCGGCGATCGCCGCCGCCAGATGCGGATCCTGCCGGCCCGTCGCCAGGTTCCAGGCCTTCACCGCCTCCCGCGCCAGCAGCGAGGCCCGGTTGTATTTCGCCAGCGCGGCGCCGGTCTTTTCGGCCACCACGCCGCTGGAGCCGATGGCGAAGGTGTAGCCCTCGGGCATCGCGATGCGCCGCTCGAACCGCACGGGGCAGTACGAATACAGGCTCAGGCTTTTCGCCTGGCAGCACAGGATGGCCGTGTGGTCCTCGCTGCCGCCGAACGTGCCCACGCCCTTGTCGCCGACCAGCGTACCAAACGTCTGGCCGTTCTCGTGCGTGGCGATGTACCCGGCGAGTTCCTCGGGCGTGTGAATGTTCTGGCGATACTCCGGCCGCGACGGCAGGTCGTTCACTTTCGACAGGGCCAGGAAGCACGCGATAACCAGCGCGCTGGAGCTGCTCATCCCAGCCGCCGGCGGCAGGTCGCTGGCGAAGGCGATGTCCGCGCCGCAAAGCTCGCCCGGAAAATTGCTTGCCAGGCGACGCGCGACGGCCATCGGGTAGTTCGCCCAGTCGCCCAGTGGCGGCGAGATGTCGGGAGAGAAGTCGAACTCCCGCGACTCCCCCGCCACCGCGTCCGCGATGCGGATTCGCCGGTCGCCGCGCGGCCTGGCAACCAGGCAAAACCCTCGGTCGGCGGCGCAAATCAGGCTCCGGCCACCGCAATAGTCGGTGTGCTTTCCCAGCACCTCGATGCGGCCGGGAACGAAGAGGGAAAAAGGGGACTTTCTACTTTTTCCGCCGTTTGGAAAAAGTTGAATGTCCCCTTTTTCCAACGCCAATTTGGCCAGGTGCTCCCTGCATTTGAGGAATAGCTGTTCCTTCACAGCCGGACCTCCATGCCTTTGACGCACTGC
Source organism: uncultured Planctomycetaceae bacterium (assembly GCA_964646065.1). Taxonomy (GTDB): domain Bacteria; phylum Planctomycetota; class Phycisphaerae; order SM23-33; family SM23-33; genus CAZYDC01. Next base: position 11,129 of record CAZYDC010000116.1, read on the forward strand.
GCGACGGCGGCGATGTCGCCGCGGCTGGACAGGTCCAGTACGGGCGCGCGGACCGGAGCGACGTAGAACGTTTCGCCCAAGTGGTCGATGGCGTACTGGACCGCGTCGGTGATCTCGTACTCGCCGCGCGGCGAGGGCGTGATCTTGCGGCAGGCCTCGAATATTTTGGGCCCGAACCGCCAGCAGTTCATGCTGATGCAAACCGGCTCGGGCAGCGAGGCGATGGTCGCCTCGTCGGGCTTTTCGTGGATCCGGGTCATTCTGCCGTGATCATCCACTCGCACCACCGCGAACTTGCTGACTCGCTCGGGCGGAATGTTGCCGCCCTCGATCATGCTCTTTCGCTCGAAGCCCACCAGCCCCGCGCCGGGCAATTCGCGCAGGGCGGCCAGCGCGGCAGGCGGATAGTAGTTGTCGGAGTTCATCACGGCGATGTGTCCGCCGCGAGCGAACTCCTCTGCCGCCTTCACCGCGTCCGCGGTTCCGAGCGGTTTTTCCT
>CAZYDC010000117.1:0-11587 GCA_964646065.1 uncultured Planctomycetaceae bacterium
TCACGGCCGAGACAGTGACGGTGCTGCCGCCCGAGGCGAACGTGCCGCTGCTGAGGGTCAGTGTGACCGTGGAATTGTTCGCGGTCATCGTGTTTCCGAACGGATCCTGCACTGCCACGGTGACGGGCGGCGCGATGGCCACCCCGCGCGCGGCGTTCGTCGGTTGCTGCGTGAAACCTAGTTTTGTCGCTACCGGAGCGCCGAGGGTGAAGCTCCCGGAAGTGGCGCCCGTCAACGTGCCGTCGCTGGCGGTAAGAGTATAACTGCCCTGGGTATTGATAATCAGGTTGTCGAACGTGGCGACGCCGCTGGCGGCCGCGACCGAGACGGTGTTGCTGCCGCTGGCGAACGTGCCGCTGCTGAGCGTCAGTGTGACGGTGGAATTGTCCGTGACGAACGTGTGCCCGAACTGATCCTGCACCGCGACGGTCACGGCCGGGCTGAGGGCGGTGCCCGCCGTCCCGTTGGGCGGTTGCTGTGAAAAGCCCAGTTTCGACGTGACCGGAGCGATGACCGTGAAACCCACGGAAGTGATGCCGCTCAGGGTGCCGTCGGTCGCGGTCAGGGCGTAGTTGCCGGCGCTGTTGATGATCAGGTTGCTAAAGGTGGCGATGCCGTTGACAGCCGCAACCGAGGCGGTGTTGCCGCCGCCGGCGAACGTGCCGGTGCTGAGCGTCAGCGTGACCGTCGAATTGTTCGTCAGGGCCGTGTTCCCATAGTTGTCCTTGATTGCGACGGCGACGGCGGGGCTGATCGCCCAACCCGGCGGGACGTTGGTCGGTTGCTGTGTGAATGCAAGTCTGGTCGCGGTCGCGGCGCCGATGGTGAAACTGCTGCTGGTGGCGGTGGTCAGTGCGCCGTCGCTGGCAGTCAGGGTGTAGGTGCCGGCGGGGTAGATCGCCAGGTTACTGAAGGTGGCCACGCCGTTCACGGCCGTGGCCGTGAAGGCGTTGCTTCCGCCGTTAAGGGTCAGCGTTGCGACGAGTTTGTTCGTTGGGACCGTGTTTCCCGCGGAGTCCTGGAACACAACGGTCACGGCGGGGCTCATGGCCACACCGGCTTGCTCGCTGGTCGGCTGCTGCGTGAAAACCAGCTTCGTTGCCGGGCCCCGAACAGCGAAACTCCCCGAAGTGGCCTGGGTCAGTGTGCCGTCGGTTGCGGTCAGGGTGTAGCTGCCTGCCGTATTGATAATCAGGTTACTGAAAGTGGCGAAACCGCTCACGACCGTAGCGGAAACGGTGTTGCCGCCGCCAGCGAACGTTCCGCCGCTGAGCGTCAGGGTGACCACGGAGGTGTCGATGGTGACCCAATGGCCGCTGGAGTCTTCCACGACGACTTGAACGCCGGTGGAAGGGTTGATGGCCTCCCCAACAGCGGCGGTGGTCGGCGGCCACTCGAAGACCAACTTGGTCGGCTGGTCGACGCCATAGGTTTGCCCGACGAAGCTGTGGTTTCCCAGCAGGACGCTCACGGTCCCGTTGCTGTTGGCGGTGGCTATGTCGGGAATCCCGTCGCCGTTCACGTCCGCCACTGCGACGGCGTAGGGGTCCGATCCCGTGGCAAATGTGTTCGGGCCCTGGAACGTCCCGTCCCCGTTGCCCAACAGCTCGATGATGTCGCTAGCGCCCAACCCGAGGTCGGTGCTGCCGGTGATCAGGTCCGGTTTGCCGTCGCCGTTCACATCCGCCACTTGGACGAAGGAAGAGGCCGTTCCCGTGGTGAAATTATTCTCCCCGTTGAACGTCCCGTCCCCGTTGCCCAGAAAGACCTCTACCGAACGACCGAAGCCGTTTTGGTCGTTCGCCACGATCAGGTCCGGCTTGCCATCGCCGTTGACGTCCGCCACAGCGGCTTGGCCCGGCTCGGAGTACACCGACGTGGTCTTCTGGGCCTGGAAGGTCTCGTCCCCGTTGCCCAGAAGGACGCTTGCCGTGCTGGAACCGCTGTTGGAAACGACCACATCCAGGTTGCCGTCGCCGTTCACGTCCGCCAGGGCGACAGATACCGGGTTGGTGCCGACGGCAAAGGTCTTCTGCGGCTGGAACATCCCGTACACGTTGCCGAACAGGACGCTCACATTGTTACTGCCATAATTCGTTACAACCAGGTCCTGCTTCCCGTCGCCGTTCATATCCGCCACAGCGACGGAGTCAGGGTATGATCCGACCGCGAAGGTCTTCTGGGCTTGGAAGGTCCCGTCCCCGTTGCCCAGAAGGACGCTTACACTATTGCTGCCCCGGTTCGCTACAACCAGGTCCTGCTTGCCGTCGCCGTTCGCATCCGCCACAACGACAGCGTAAGGGTATGATCCGACCGCGAAGGTCTTCTGGGGCTGGAAGGTTCCGTCCCCATTGCCCAGAAGCACGCTCACGGTGCCGACGCCTTCGTTGGCGACGACCATGTCCGGCTTGCCGTCGCCGTTTACGTCCGCCATAGCGACGGACAAAGGGGTTGATCCGACGGCAAAAGTCTGCAGCGTCTGGAAGTTGCCCTCGGGAAGGACCAAGGGATTCCCGGCCGCATCCTCGATGGTTCCGTTGTCCATCAAGTTCAGCCCAACGGCACCGTTGCCGACGAGGTTGTTCACCGTCACGGTGTAGACGGAATTGTAACCGCTGCTGGGCGAGACCACGACCGTCGAAGAAGTCGATAGCGCACCGACAAGCGACAACTGGAAATCGGCCGAGTCTACGCCGGTGACGGGTTCGTTGAATGTGACGGCGTAGGTGACGCTGGTGCCCTCGGTGGCCCACCCGGCCGGACTCTGCGGATTGATCGAAATGACCGCGGGGAACGGAATGATGGTGAAGCTGGAGGAGGTGGCGCCGGTCAAAGAGCCGTCGCTGGCGGTCAGGGTGTAGCTGCCAAGGGTGTTGATCTGAAGGTTGTTGAAGGTGGCGATGCCGTTCACGGCCGCCACCGAGGCGGTGTTGCCGCCGCCGGCGAACGTGCCGCCGATCAGGGTCAGCGTGACCGTGGAATTGTCCGTGGTGACTGTGTTCCCGGCCGCGTCCTGGACCGCGACGGTCAGGGCGGGGCTGATGACCTCGCCGGTCACGGTGTTGGTCGGCTGTTGCGTGAAGCCGAGTTTCGTCGCTATGACGGAAACAGTGAAACTCTGGGAAGCCGCCCCTGTCAGGGTGCCGTCGCCGGCGGTCAGGGTGTAGCTGCCGGCGGCATTGATTTTCAGGTTTTTGAACGTGGCGACACCGTTGACGGCCGCAACTGAGGCCGTGTTTCCGCCGGAAGCGAACGTGCCGCCGTTGAGTGTCAGCGTGATCGTGGAATTATCCGTTGAGACCGTGATCCCGGAGGCGTCCTGAACCGCGACCGACACGGCCGGAGTGATAACCTGGCCGGTTCCGGCGTTGTTCGGTTGTTGAATGAAACCGAGGTTCGCCGCCGCGCCGAAAATGCCGAAACTCTGGGAAGCCGCTCCTGTCAGCGTGCCGTCGCTGGCGGTCAGTGTGTAATTGCCGAAGGCATTGATGACCAGGTTGTTAAAAGTGGCAATGCCGTTCACCGCCGCGACCGAAGCGGTGTTGCCGCCGGAGGCGAAGGTTCCGCCGCTCAGCGTCAGGGTGATCAGCGAAGAGTCGATCCCCACCGTCGTGCCGCTGGAGTCTTCCACGGCGACTTGAACGCCGCTGGAGCCATTGATGATGCAGCCAACGGGGGTGCCAGCCGGCGGCTGCGTGAAGGCCAAGTGAGTCGGTTGATCGATTGTGTAGGATTGGCTTGCGAAACCACGGTTCAGCAGGACCGTCACGGTGCCGTCGTTGTGGTTGACGAAGGCCAGGTCCGGATACCCGTCGCCGTCCACGTCACCCACCGTGACCGAGAAGGGATACGTACCCGTTGCGTAGGTGTTCTGTGTCAGAAATGTCCCGTCGCCGTTGCCCAGGAGGACGCTGAGGGTATTGCTCCCCTGGTTGGCCACAATCAGGTCCGGCTTGCCGTCCCCGTTTACATCCGCCACCGCGACGGGCTCAGGGGATGTGCCGGCGGCAAAGATCTTCTGGGTCTGAAATGTCCCGTCGCCGTTACCTAAGAGGACGCTGAGGTCATTGCTCATCTCGTTTGCCACAATCAAGTCCGGCTTGCCGTCCCCGTTCACGTCTGCCACATTGACGCAGTCCGGCGATTCCGCAGCGTAGGAGGTCGTCTGAGCCTGGAATGTCCCGTCGCCGTTGCCCAGCAGAACGCCTACCGTCTCGTCACACATGTTGGCGACGACTATGTCCGCTTTGCCGTCGCCGTTGACATCGCTCACCGCAACGGACGCCGGGTCTTTGCCTGCGGGAAAGGTCTTCTGGGCCTGGAACGTTCCGTCCCCGTTGCCCAACAAGACGGAAACAGGGCCGTCAAGACAGGTGCCCACGACCAGGTCCGGAGTCCCGTCGCCGTTCACGTCCGCTACAGCGACGGACCAAGGGTATGTTCCGGTCGCGAAACTCTTGGGGGCTTGGAAGGTTCCGTCCCCGTTGCCTAGAAGCACGCTTACAGCGCCAGAGCTAAGGTAGTTGGCGACGACCAGGTCCGGCTTGCCATCGTTGTTTACATCCGCCACAGTGACGAAAATAGGGACTGAGCCTGCGGCAAAGGTCTTTTGGGCTTGGAAGGTTCCGTCGCCGTTGCCCAGGAAGACGCTTGCGGTTCCGCTGGCGGTGTTGGCGACGACGATCAAGTCCAGCTTGCCGTCGCCGTTCACGTCAACCAACTCAGAGGCAGAAGGGCTTGCGCCTGTAACGTAGGTCTGCTGGGCCTTGAAGGTTCCCGGGGGAAAGCTCAAAAACTCCCCGCCCGCATCCACGATGCTGCCGTTGTCCAGAAGGTTCAGCCCCAGAGTGCCGTTGCCGGCGATGCTGTTCACCGTAACGTTGTAGGCCGAGTTGTATCCGCTGGCCGGCGAGACCACGAACGTTGAAGAAGCCGTCGTCGCACCGGTAAGCGCTAATTGGAAGTCGGCGGATGTGACGCTGGTAACGGGTTCGCTGAACGTGACGGCATAGGTGACGCTGGTGGCCTCGGTGGCAGCGCCGGTCGGGATCTCGCGATTGATCGAAAGGACCGTCGGGGCCGTGCTTAGCAGCAGCCGCGGCTCAAGCGGTTCCACCATAAAGCGCGGCGCGGTTCCCTGCCGGCCGACGAGCGGATGCATCGACCGCTGGTTGAGAAAACGCACCCTGCCCAATAAAACTCCGTAAAGCTCCCGAAGCCGACCCGTCATGTGTGACGCTGGGGACATTGCCTGTTCTCCTTCCAGTCATGCGAGATCGATAGACTTTTCCCGGCAGCATCCCCACAGCCACACGATCAATAAGGAAAGGGCAGGCAACTCCTGAAAAAGCGAGCTGATGCCCTGGCACCACCCGCAACCGCAGGGAGGCAAGGGGCACTGCTCCAACATATACCTTCAGTGGATGATTTTACCACGCTTTGACAATTCGGCAAGACTAATCCTTCTCAAACTCAAACATTCGAGTTTGGCAAGACCGGAGTCGTTTTTGCATGGGTTTGGCAAATGGAATGGCAAGGGCAGTCAGTTCTATCGCCGCAAGTCATTTCGCCTTCTACAAGTTGCAGATTTGCAGCACCGGTCTTCAAAACCAGGCGATGCGGGCGGCGCCGGTTCACTGGTACTTGCGTTAGGATACCTGGTCCTGAATTTCGAGGGTCGCCGATATTTCGAGATGATCGAGCCCGCAGACCGCATGTCTCGGCTGCGGCGTTTCATGCTACGTCAGCCCATCAAGGCCTGCCGCTGACGGAAACGTCGATCCTTTGACCTCGGCCGCTCGCTTCTCAAAGCAGCAGGCGAAAGGTTTGAATCTGGAACGGAGCCATATCGAATTCGACTGCTCCATCCCGCATTTTCAGGCCCGGTCCGTCTTCCTCCACCAGGTTGCATGAGCGAACCTCCCGTACGGGCAGGTCCAGTCGGACTCGCACAGGACCTCTGGCGCCGTGCGGTTCGTACAGTCGCAGCACGAGTCCTCGTCCATCCTGGGCAACCTTGAGCGTCTGCACGACGGCCGCGGCCCCTTCGACCCGCACCAGCGACCGTCGCACCAAGGGTGTGTCGGCCGCCACCGCCCAGGCGCTGGGCGGCGTATTTAGTTCCCAGGCGCGGGCGACCGTCCCGCCCTGGGCCCAAGTGCCCGCGTGCGGCAGCAGGCTGTAGGTGAAGTCATGCTCGCCCAGATCGGCTTTGGGATCGGGGTAGCTCGTGCCTCGCAGCAGCGTCAACCGCAACACGTTGCCCAGCGCATCGTATCCGTACTTGCAATCGTTGAGCAGGCTCACGCCGTAGCCGGCCTCGGAGATGTCGGCCCAACGCTGGGCGGGCACTTCAAATTTTTCCTGGTCCCAGGGCGTGTTGCGATGCGTCGGCCTTTCCACCGCGCCGAACTGGACCTCATACGTCGCTCGCGTGCTCCGCAAGGCCAGCGGGAAGGCCGCCTTGAGCACGGTGTGACGCTCTTTCCAGTCCACGTGCGTGACGAAATCGATCCTCTCCTGACGGTCGTACAGGACGATGTCCTGCCGGATCGTCGTCTTTCCGTGGCGGCGCTCGACGCGCACGCTGCCGCGCAGCGGGCCTTCTTCCACGACCCGCAGCGTTGTTGGGCCGTCGATCGGATATCGTTTCTTGCCCACGGTGGAGTGCAGGTTCCAGGCGTCTTCCCATTCCGGGCCGTCCTGGAAAAGTTGCAGGTCGTTGCCCACCTGCCCGGCCTCGAGCACCGAGCGGCGATTGACCTTGTCGTACAACTCAACGATTCCGCCGTCGCGATTCAGGCGGATTCGCCAATAGCGGTTTTGCAGCGTCCGGGTGGAAATCCGCAAACTGCTCGCCTCGGAGCACGGCTCGGGCGAAAGCTGGTAAACACCGTAGCCGCACGAGGGTGCGTCGGGCGGGGCCAGCAGCACGCGCGTTCGGCCGCCGGATCTCCCAAGCACCTGAACGGGCCTGCTTGCTCCATCCTGCCCGACGAGGCTGGCCGGGGCACCGGCCGTCTTGAGCTCCACCTCGACCACATCGTCTCGCTGCCAGGAAAGGCTGTTCAGGACGCACACGCGGTCGGTCGCGCCGGCGCTGGGCTTGGGAACCGCGACGGCCAGCGCCCGCTCTTTCACCGAGCGAGCTAGTTCCTGAATCCGTCGGTGGTCCTTCAGAGACTCCTCGTACACCATCCCGATCGAACTGCCCGGCAGGATGTCGTGGAACTGGTGCAGGAGCAGCAACCGCCAGGCCTGCTGGAGGCTGTCGGTGTCGGCCTTGGCCCCGGCGGCCCGGGCCAGGCTGGCGGCGAAGTCCGCCTCCCGCAGCGCCCAGTCGGCCTGCCGGTTGGCCCGCTTGATATGCCCTTGCGTGGTAAACGTGCCTCGATGCGTTTCGAGGTACAGTTCGCCGTCCCACAGCGGCAGGTCGGCCGCCACGGCGGCCTGGCGGAAATATTGCTCCGACGGTCCGGTCTGCACCGCGGGCAGTCCGGGGAAGCCTTTCTCCTCGCGCGTCAGGCGTTCCAACATGCCTTCGTTCGCGCCGCCCCCGCCGTCGCCGTGACCGTACGTGAAGAGCAACTGCCCATGCTGGGCCTTCTGCCCATACCGCTCCCATCCGCTGATGAGTTGGTCGGGGTAAGGCTCATTGTTGTACATGCCCGGGAACTGCGGGATGTGCGAAAGGATCTCCGTGCCGTCCAGGCCGCGCCAGCGGAACAGATGATTGGGCCAACCGTTGCGGCTCTGCCAGTGCAGCTTGCACGTGAAAAAATGATCCAGTCCGCAACCGGCGAGAATTTCCGGCAGCGAGGCCGGATATCCGAACACGTCCGGCAACCAGCATCCGCGCGGGCGCGTGCCGAACTCGCGATGGAAGAACTCCAGCCCTTCGAGAATCTGACGAATGAGCGACTCGCCCGAGGGCACGTTGCAGTCGGCCTCGACCCACATGGCCCCGGTGGTTTCCCATCGCCCGCTACGGACCCACTTCTTGACCTGGCGATAAAGTTCCGGGTAATGCTCCTTGGCGTACTGGTAAAGCTGCGGCTGGCTGCAGGCGAAGTAAAAGTTGGGGTAGCGTTCCATCATGCGGCAGGCGGTGGCGAAGGTGCGGCCGGTCTTGCGGACGGTTTCGCGCAGCGGCCAGAGCCAGGCGACGTCGATGTGCGAATGCCCGACGGCGAAGATGCTTCCGGCGCCCGCGTCGACGGGAATGTCGCCCAGGCGGTAGACAAACTCGGCGCGGGCCTTTTTGGCCTGTCGCAACAGGTCAGGCCCGGGCGCCTCCAGGTCCACCGACAGCAGGACCGCCTCGACGGTCTGCTCCAGCAGGGCCTTTCGCTTGAGGTCCTTGGTGGCGATGGCAGTTTCCCAAGCGAGCGAAACATCCATGGCCAGGCCTTCGAGCTCAGGGCCGACCGTGCATAGACGGGCGCCCAGGAAGCGGCTGGTCCGCCCGCGGATGCCCGGATCCCAATAGTGGGAAGGCATCGACATAGCCTCGACGACCAGTTCCATCCGCCCACGCCGCGGCAACTGGATCCGCTTATGCGCCCAGTCCAACCCGCAGTACGGCACGCCGTCTATCGAGAGCATCGCCTCGATGTCGTCAAACTGGAACTCCAGGTACGCGCGCTTGAGGTCCACCTCGGCTCCGACCGTCAGCGGCGCCCGCAGGAAAATGGTCTTACCCGATGCCGTCAGCAGCGGCAACGCGACCTTTCGTTGAGGCCCGTCAAACTTGTACTGTCCCGGGCTTAGGAATTCCGCCGTGCGGGCCTGCCAACCTTCCACCGGCCAACTCCGCTCCACGGCCAGCGATCTCAATGACGCAAGTTTCGACTGAATCACGTTGGGATGCATATATCTCCTATTTCGTTTTCCGGCGCTCATCCGCCAGCCTACAGAATACCGAGTGGCAGGTCGCCAGGCCAGTACGCATACCCCACAAGTTCCATTCGTCCGCGGCAGGCTACGTCCGAATCCCGGAAACGGAAATGCACCCAGAAGCGACTCGCTATTTGACATATTGTGTACGTGGCGATATACCGTGACCGAGTTTTGTCGAAGAAAGCGATCTTAAATCCTGTCGAATCGGGACAGATCGGGTATTCTGTGCGGACGGACGGCGATCCGCCGCAACAACTCAAAGGAACGACGATGAACACAAGGCTTACCTACTTGGACAATGAGTTTCGCCAGGTCTTTCGGAACATCAACGCGCATGATCGGCTGACGGGCATCGACCCCGAGAAATGGGTGAAGTACTGCAAGAAGAACGGCGCGACGACCGCTTTCCTGGACTTCCGCACCCAGCTCTACGCCAATCACGACTCGCAATACATTCCCAAAGATCCGTCGTTGGGCGACCGCGACCTGGGCGAGGAGTTCTCCGCCGCCTGCCGAAAGCACGGCCTGAAGTGCGGCGCCTACATTCCGCCCGCCCAGATGGAGTGCCTGCACGACGGACATGACGACTGGCAGCAGCGTTCGGCGGACGGTCAACTGGAGTGCCGCAACTGGACCAGCGGAGTGGCTGGCATCTCCTGGCGGACGATCTTCTGCTACAATACCGGTTTCGGGAAACTCTTCGCCGACCACCTGCGGGAAGTGGCCGGCAAGTACAAGGTCCACGCCTTCTACATCGACGGCGTGATCTACGGTTTCGGCGCCTGTTACTGCCGGACCTGCAAAGGCAAGTTCCGCGAGGAAACCGGACAGGAAATGCCCACCCAACCCGACTGGTCGTCGGAACTGTGGCACACGTACATCGCCTGGCGATACCGCCAGGTCGAGGCCGTCGGAAAACTCATCGGCGAGGCGGTCCACTCCGTCGATCCCAAGATCGCGGTCGTCTGGAATTGCTCCTACCCGGGCACCGGTTGGTACGCGGCACAGAGCCCGGCCCAGGCAAAGTGGATGGACCAGCCCTGCCTGGAAATGCTGCCCTCGGGCCTGTGGACGGGCATGTACCGAAACGGTTTCTCCTACGCCGAGGAACTCGCCTGGGGCATGTCGCTCAACCGGGCGATCCGATTCGGGCAATGGGGACACCACTACACGTACTTCACCCCCATGGCGCGGCTGCCGGAGATTGCCGTCACCGCCAACCTCGCCTGCGCGTTCGGCGCACAAGGATGCCCCCAGGAGCACACCAATTATCTCGGCGAGTACCTCGGCCGCATCCGGCAGGTCGAACCCTGGCTGATCGACTCGGTTTCCGCCGCCGACGTGGCCCTGCATTACAGCGTGGCCGCCCAGAACGCCTACTACCAGCCCGACAATCACGGCGTCATCGAAGAGGCCCTGTTCGATTGCCGCGGCGCCTACAAGACCCTGCTCAACGCCCACGTCCCGACAGAAGTCGTCAATGACGAATGGCTGGAAGGCGAAAGCCTCGATCCGTTCCGCGTGATCATTCTGTCCAACAGCGCGCACCTGAGCCCCAAGGCCACTGCGGCGGTGCAGCAGTTCGTGCGGCGAGGCGGATCGGTGATCGCCTCGATGGAGACGGGCCTGCGCGACTCGATGGGCCGCAGAACCGGCGACGAGTTGCTGTGGAAAGGGTCGGGCCTGCGGTTCATCGCGGACATCCCCACGCTCCTGGGGACGTATATCACCTGGTCCGACGACAAGCCCCCCGTATTCGAGGCCGACGTGTCCTCGGCCCCCGACCAGTTCCTCCTGTTCAAGACCAAGGCGGCCATGAAGGCCTGGCTGGGCGAGGACATCACGCTGGGCAACCGGCCCGACGGCCCGGAGCGGCGCGAGATTCATCAGTTCTCCGAAACGCCCTCCGTTCATGTCGGCGCCAAGGCCGTCGCGGTCGCCCCGGACTCCAGCCCGGACGGGGCGCAGTGGAAGACGCTCCTTCCCATGAAGTATCGCACTGACAAGGCCCAGGGATTCCTGACCTGCCCCTCCGTGCTGTGGCGCAAACTGGGCAAGGGCAAGATCGTGTATGTCAATTTCCAGATCGGCCAGCAAGGGCTCAGGGCAGGCACGGCATGGGGCGCGCTCCTGGCGCATCCCTGGTGGCGGCAGTTCCTCAAGCACCTGGTGGAAACCGCGGGCGGGCCGCTCCCGGTCGCCGTCGAAGCGCCCGTTTGTCTCAAGGCCGCCCTGTGGAAGCAGCCGGCGAAGGGCCGCTACATGCTGCACCTGGTAAACGAACTTTCCGGCGTCGGCGTGCAGAACATCCAGCGGGAAGACGTCATCCCGGTGGCCGCCAAGGTGACGATCACCCTGCCGGGCGTCAGAAAAGTCAAAGTGGTCATCGGCGCCAAGGGCGCCAAGATCGGCAAGAAAGGCAAGGCCTTCGTCGTCTCCCTGCCAGCCGTCCAGGAGCGGGCCATCATCGAGTGTTCTTAGCGGAAGGCAATACGCACCAGGGAATAGGCAATAGGCAGGTGGCCGGATGTCTGCGTCATGGCGGGCGGCAAGTCCCTATTCCATATTGCCTTCTTCTTTGGCGTTAAACCACGTACAGGCATTCGTAATCGCCGTTGGGGGCGCTAGTGTCATTGGGCCAGACGCCGGCGGTTGGCGTCCATGTGTAGGGTTTGGCGCCGATCTGTGC
>CAZYDC010000118.1:0-11531 GCA_964646065.1 uncultured Planctomycetaceae bacterium
CGACAGGTTCTAATAGGTTACGAACCATGTCAGAAACCCGGATTCTTCCCCGTTTATCTTCGTCGTTCACCTCTGAGGTCTCTGTATCAATAACGTAACAAATCGTGATTCCTCATAACGATCTTTTTCGAGGTCCGTTCAGTATTCGTCATTCGACATTCGTCATTCGTCATTTGGTCGCGGCGTACTTGATCCGCAAGGGGTGGATATTGAAATCCGAGCGGTAGTCGGGCAGACCGCGAAACCCATGCACGGGCCGGCAATATGAGGGCAAGATGTCAGCGACTCACTACGTGTACCGCTTGCCGAACTTCTTTTCGATTTCGGCGACAAGTTCCTTGAGCCGTTGCGAGTCGCCCTTGTTGCAGACCAGCGTGGCGTCGGGGGAGTGAACGACGATGCAGTCGTCCATGCCCAGCACGGCCAGCATGTGATCGTCCTGCGTGACGACCACGTTGCGGAAGCTGTCGACGAGGACGGCGTTGCTGGCGACCACGACATTTCCGCAGTCGTCCAACTCGGCCACGCTCTCCAGCGACGGCCAGGAGCCGATGTCCAGCCACTCGCAGGGCAGCTCGACCATGAGCACCTTGGAGGCCTTCTCCATGACGGCGTAGTCGATGCTGATCCTCTGGAGCTTGGGGTAGACTTCCCGCAACAATGGGGCGTGATCCGCGCCGGCCCGCGCCTGTTCGATCACCGGCGCAAGCTGTCGGATCGATTCGGGCAGGAATTGTCCCAGGGCGGAGCGGATGGCCGAGAGCTTCCAGACGAACATGCCGCTGTTCCAGAAATACTTTCCGCTCTCGACGTATCGGCGGGCGGTCTGGTGGTCGGGTTTTTCCTTGAAGCCCACGACGGAATGCACCTTCGGGGCCAAGGATTGCTCGCAATGAATGTAGCCCAGACCGGTGTGCGGCCAGGTGGGGTGGATGCCGAATGTCAGCAGCGCATCGGGGTGTTCCTCGGCGACTTTGCAGGCGAGGTTGACGGCCTCGGCGAAACACTCGACCGGGCGGATGACGTGATCGGCGGTGAAGACGGCCATCGTGGCGTCGGGGTCGCGCAGGGCCAGCATCTCCGCCGCCAGCGCAACAGCGTTGGCGGTGTCGCGGCCTTCGGGTTCGCCGATGATATTGCCCGGCGGGATATTCGGCAGCGCGGCCTGCACCTTCTGGGCGTATTCAGCGTTGGTGATGACCAGGATGTTCTGGTTGTCGAAGATGCCCTTAAGCCTCTCGACGGCCATCTCCAGCAGGCTCTTGCCTTCCAGGAGAGAGAGCAACTGTTTGGGTTTCGAGGTTCGGCTCAGGGGCCAAAGGCGTTTGCCGGACCCGCCGGCCAATATTACCGCGTATCGCATGCAATTCTCCTGCAGTCAGAGTGGACGAATGATTTAATCAATAACATTTTACGGGATTATATCGGCCGAGGAGGCCCGTTTCACTGAAGAAGTGGCTAAAATACTGGAATCGGAAAAGTTAGGGTCAGGCGTGAGCGAAACTCCCGGGCGGCCAGGCGGAAGTGAACCTCTTACTTGTTTTTGTGGGGACTTGTTATAATGATCGGGAACCTGAATAAAGGAAGGATATCTGTGATTTACCGAACGTTGGGCAAGACCGGACTGAAAGTTTCGCAACTTGGTTTCGGCTGCATGAGGTTGCCGATGACGGGGCAGGGCGATGAGGCCCGCGTCGATCGCGACCTGGCCATCCCGATGATCCACCGCGCGCTGGATGCCGGCGTTAACTACGTGGACACGGCCGTGGGCTACTGCAATTGTGACAGCCAGTGTGCCGTCGGCGAGGCGCTGGAAGGGCGGCGCGATTCGGTGGTGCTCTCGACCAAGAATCCCTACTACGGCCCGAACGAAAAGGAATGGTGGCAGAATCTCGAAGACAGCCTGCACCGCCTTCGCACCGACCACATCGATATCTACAACCACCACGGCATGGGCTACCAGGCGTACATCAGCGAAGTCGAGCCTCGCGTCAGCCATTGGATGCGCAAGGCCCGCGAGCAGGGATTGATCCGGCACATCTGCAATTCCTTCCACGAGGGCAACGACGAACTCAAGCGGCTGGTCGATACCGGTTACACGTCGGCGATCACGCTTCAGTACAACATCCTGGATCGGCGGCTGGAGGAGGGCATCGCCTACGCGCACGAGCATGGCGTGGGCGTGGTGGTGATGGGGCCACTGGGCGGCGGCAGGCTGGGGGCGACCGCCAAGGTGCTGGAGGACTTGGTGCCCGGCGTGCGCCGAGTGCCGGAACTGGCCTTGCGGTTCGTGCTGAGCAATCCGAACGTCAGCGTCGCCTTGTCGGGCATGAGCACCATGGAGCAAGTCCAGGAGAACGTCGCGGTGGGCGACAACGCCTCCCCTATCGGCCAGGCCGACAGCGACCTGCTGATGGCGCATGTCGAGCGGCTCAAGGCGATGGCCGACCTGTACTGCACCGGGTGCGGATATTGCATGCCTTGCCCCAGGGAAGTGAACATCCCGATGATCTTTGACCGCTTCAACTGGGGCCGGGTATATGGCCTGTGGGAGCCGGCCCGAGGCGGTTACGACACGATATCCCGTTTCGACTGGGCCCCCGGCAAACGCGCCGACGCGTGCATCCAGTGCGGGGCTTGCGAAAAGAAATGTCCGCAGAAACTTCCCATCCGAAAGCAACTTCAGGAAGCGCACGAAGCCCTCAAGAGCGAGCGGAACCTTAAAGACTGAATGTTGATACCAAGGATCAAGACGTGACCGCGGCCTAAGCTATGGACTCTAGGGCTTGGCGGTTGCGCCGCTGGTTGGCTGGGTTGTTGGTTGAGACTCGTACGCTTTGTCCAACGCTGTTGTGTCAAACTTCTCAGGGTTGAAGCACAGGGTGGTCAGGTAGGCCTTGAGCAACCGTTCCAGGTCTCTGCTCTTGTTTATGAATTGGGTGCGATTGCCTGTGCTGATCCACGCCGTGACGACCACGCCGCGATAATCCCTGGGCTTGACGATCACGGGCTTGGTGGTCGGACCAGTGCTCTTGGTTGTCGGACCAGTGGCCTTGGTGGTCGGACCATTGTCCTTGGTGGCCGGGCCTTTGTCCTTGGTAGTGGGAGCCTTTTCCTTGACGATCGGAGCCTTGTCCTTGGCGAACAGCTTTAACTCGAGACTCAGGCGGGGGCCTTTCTTCAGCATCTTGGTTCGCGTGAACGCGGCCTCCGTGCCGTCTGAAAGTCTGAGCGTGTCCAAGCGGGTTTCGATTAACTTCGGTCTTATAATATTATTCCTCCAGGCAGGTCCCGACTGGAGGTCCTTGGCAGTCTTCTTCTGATCTTTTTGGGCGGTGAAGGAGGGCGAATCCTTGGTGACCTCGTAACGCTCCACTTTAATGCCGACTTGAATGGCATCGCCCAGGTCGTCTTTGAGCGGGGCGACTTTACCGTCGCCCAGAAGGTAAGGAGGCGGCACTCCGGGCTGTTGCGGCCAATCCCTGGGTACGGCGATGACATAATCATCGGTCTTCCACACTTTCCAGTTGGCGTTTTCGACCGGCGCGCTGGTTGGATTACTGGTTGGGTTACTGGTCGGATTGCTGGCGGGGTTACTGGAGGGCTTGCTGGTTGGTGCGACAGTATCGTGGGACACGGCGGGACGGCTCGTCGGCCCGCCGACGGACGGCTTGCTGGCCGGTGTGGCCGCAGCGCATGGCCGTCTGTCCAGAAGGACACCCGCCAATGCCACGCCCAGGAGGCAAAGGATGATCATACGCGTTCTCATGACTTCTCCTTGATATTCTAGCGACGCCGCGAACTGGGCGCCAGGAAACAATACATTAGGCACTCGGCACCGGGCAAAGTCAAGAACGCCGACGCGTTTCTTTGGCTTGTTGACCTGTCGCCAGGCGCCAGATACCTTGCGTCTGGCATTGCCCGCGTGCCTGGATTACACTCTGCCCATTCACATTCACGGAAGGAACGAGCGATGAAGATACTGCTGGTTGGCGGTGGCGGACGCGAACATGCGTTGGCCTGGAAGATGGCCCAGTCGCCGCTGTGCGAAAAACTGTGGGCGGCGCCGGGGAACCCCGGTATCGCCCAGTATGCCCAGTGCGTGGACATCAAGGACAGCGACACGGCCGCCCTGGTGAAGTTCGCCAAGGATAACGCCGTTGACCTGGTCGTCGTCGGGCCCGAAGAGCCTCTGGCCAACGGCTTGGCCGATGCCGTGCGGGCCGCGAACATCCTGTGCTTCGGGCCCGGTGCCGCAGGCGCCCGCATCGAGTCTGACAAGGCCTACGCCAAGAACCTGATGCGATCCGCCGCCGTGCCGACCGCCGAGGCGAGAATCTTTACGGACCTCAAGGCCGCCAAGGATTATGTTCTCTCCCGCGACCACGGCGTGGCCGTCAAGGCCTCGGGACTGGCCAAGGGCAAGGGCGTCGTCATTTGCCCCGAACCCTACCAGGCCGTCAAACCGCTCGAGGAAATCATGGAACAGAAGGTGTTCGGCCATGCAGGCGACACCGTGATTATCGAGGAGATGCTCACCGGGCAGGAGGCCACCGTGCTGGCCTTGTGCGACGGAAAGACCATCTATGTGATGGAACCGCTGCAAGACCACAAGCCCGTCGGCGACGGCGACACCGGGCCCAACACCGGCGGCATGGGAGCGTACAGCCCGGTGCCGATTGTCGACGACAAAATGCTGGACCGCATTCAGCGCGAAATTCTCGTGCCGATCGTGGACTGCATGAGGCGCGAGTTCGGCCGCTACGAAGGCGTGCTCTATGCCGGCCTGATGTTCACGCCGGCCGGGCCCAAGGTGATCGAGTTCAACTGCCGCTTCGGCGACCCAGAGTGCCAGCCGCTGATGATGCGATTGAAGAGCGACCTGGTCGCGGCGATGGTGGCGACGGCGGAGCATCGTCTGGACGAGGCCGTGCTGGAGTTCGACCCGCGCCCGGCCGTGTGCGTCGTGATGGCCAGCGGCGGATACCCCGGCGAGTACCGAAAAGGCCTTGAAATCACGGGCATCGAAGAGGCCGACGCGTTGCCCGACGTGAAGGTGTTCCATGCGGGCACCGGCATGCTCGGCGGCAAATTGGTCAACACAGGTGGCCGCGTGCTGGGCGTGACCGCGCTGGGCGACACCGTCGCCGACGCTCAAAAACGCGCCTACGAAGCCGTGGCGAAAATCCATTGGGAAGGCGCGTTCTACCGGCACGACATCGCGTCCAAGGCGATCGCGAAGACGTAGGGCGTTGGGCGTGGCGCGTAGGGCGTAACAGCAAAGAACGAGCGGGCACGAATGAATAGACTGACCGCTTGCGGCTCAGCATCCGTTTGAACAGAAGGAAACGAATGCTAAGCCGCAAGCGGCACAGAAGAAGACAAGGGGCAATTTCAATTCCATTGCTACACTGGGACCAGGATCAGCACGTCCGTCCACTCCGGCAGGATCAATTTTCCGTTGGCCGGTGTGACAACAACTTCCGTCGAGGAGGGGGGAGTCAGCGCCCGCACCGGGCCGCCTTTCCACTCCACCTGGATGTTCTTGAGCGGCTCCAGGTCGGGGTCGCGCCGGACCAGGAAATACGTGGTTTGTCCCCGCCCGTCCACCAGCCGGTAGGCGCTGATTTTGTGCTCGTAGGGATTTCCGGTCAGGAAGGGATCGCTGCATATCGCTCGCCAGCCTTCCTCGCCGAGTTCTGGCGGCCAGACGGGTACCGTGAGTTCGCGGCTGCCCATCCAGTTGGCTTTGGGTGTGTCGTCGACGAACTCCAACGCCCGCTCGAATCCGGCCCACTTCATCAGGTAGGGCAGTTGCCACTTGGACGCGCCCTCGGTCAGGAGCACCTTGGCGTCGTCGGGGAAGGCCATGAGTTTTGGCCTGTCGGTCAGTTCCCAATACGACAGGGCCGAAGAGTTCTGCTGGCGGATGAGGTCCTTGAAATAGTCGCGGATGTTTCCGTCCTCGTCGAACCTGGCGGCCCCGGGCATCAGCAGGAGTTTGCCGCCCTTATCGACCCACGCGCGAATCGTATCGGCGACCTGCTGGGTCAAGTGGGCGTCGACGACCACCAACATGCGGTAGTTTCCGGCGTTCAGCGACTGGGCGAGGTGCTCCTCCGCAATCGCGTCCCACGAGATGTTCGACTCGCTGAGAAGGTCCTGCATGCCGTGCCAGCCCTGCATCGTGAAGACGCTGACCGTGGGGTGGCTGCGGCATCCAACGCGCGGGTCATGGTTGTGCCAGAAGTCGATCGTGTCCGAACGGCAGGGCAGCAGCGCCGCGACCTGCGACACGGCCGGCCGGAGATTGCCCAGGAAATCGCGGTGATCGCGGATCCAGTGCAGGCAGGGCAGGAAGCCTTCGAGGTTATTGTGCAGGACGCGCTGCCCGGTCTTGGGGTCTTCGTGCGAGTACCAGTGCCATGCGTACAGCGAGTTCCAGCGGGTGCCCATGGCCAGGTTCATGAACATCTTGCGGGTCAGATCCCACACCTTGGCGTCGGCCGAGAAGTCGTTAAGGTTGCTCACGCCCATCTCGGTTCGGCTGGCGCGGGAATTGCACCATCCGTTGCGGTTCCAAACCGAGTGCTGCCAGCTCGGGGAGTCGCAGGGTTTGTGCGCCTGCAAGTCCACGAAGTCGAATTCCTCGGCCCGGATTCCTTGTGCGATCCAATAGGTTCCGCCGCACCCGATGCCGGAGGCGATGACCAGCAATTCGGGATCGACCTTCTTGATCGCGTCGCGAATGCCCCGGAAGAACCGGGCCATGTAGGAGCTGCGATAGTAGCACCAGTCCATCCATCCGCGGTGCGGTTTGTGCTGGAACTCGAATCGCGAGCGATCTTCCGCCGCCTCGGAGAAGTCTCGATAGGCCCGGTCGTATCGCCGATTCAACTCGGCCAGCGCGCCGTATTTCTCCTGAAGGTAGTCGCGGAAGCCGGCCACCGTGGCCGGGCTGACGTCCTGTCCGAACCATGTGCGGGCGTGCGGGTAGTTCAGGCCGATCTCCTCGAACATGATGTATCCGACCACGGCGCTGGACTTGGCGTATCGCTGGGCCACCTTGCCCATGAAGTCCGCGGCGGCCTCGCGGGCGGCCGGATGCGCAAGACTGTAGCCGCGGCAGTGGTAATCCGTGTAACAGAACT
Source organism: uncultured Planctomycetaceae bacterium (assembly GCA_964646065.1). GTDB lineage: Bacteria > Planctomycetota > Phycisphaerae > SM23-33 > SM23-33 > CAZYDC01. The sequence continues at coordinate 7,152 of CAZYDC010000118.1, forward strand.
TCCGGTGATAAGCGCCCAGCCGGTCGCCCGTGGGCGACAGCCATTCGATCTCCGGGTGTTCCTGCGCCACCCAGTCGGGCAGGTGGTGTACCAGTTCGATGTCATGGAAGAGCTTCAGGCCGACGGCTTCGCAGTCCTCCACGAGGCGATCCATGAACCCCCAGTCGTACTGACCCTTGCCGATTTCGATGTGGTTCCAGGCGCTGGCCGGGGGCAGCGGCCCGGGCGTCTTGCCCGGCGCGACCGGGCTTTCCTCGGTCTGGATGATGTCAAACCCAAGATCCTTGATGATCTTGAGCTGATCGCGCTGCGGCGCGCTGGGGTAGTAATGAAAAGCCATTCCGTTGGCGGGAACCGGCAGGCGGCCGAGTTTTGCGGTCATGATTTTTCCTTTATGTCAGTTTCAAAAAACGAATGCTACGCCGCAAGCGGAACAGCGTAGGGCGTGCAAGTAGGGCGTGCGGCGTAGGACGTGCAACTTAGCCCCTTCAGGGGCGCGTTGCACGCGGGCGAGGTTCGCAAACCGATCTCGTTGCGCCTGCGTTCCGCGTGCAACGGCCCTTGCGGGCCAAAGTTGCACGCCCTACGCGATACGGCCGTTACTTCGCCGTCGGGTTTTCCACGAACGTGCCGCCTCGGCAGCGCTTGAGGTAATTCAGCGCGTGTACCTGGCCGGTCATCTCCAGTTCCTCGCGGTACACCGGGTCGTGCCAGCCTTCGATGTCGATGCTGCCCTCGAAACCGCTCTGGCGCAGGATCGTGATGATGTCCGTCCAGTTGCTGTCGCCAAAACCGGGCGAGCGGTGGAAGCACCACTGAATCGGGCCGTGGATGCCGTGCTCGCGGATCGTGTCCCAGTTGATCGTCGCGTCCTTGCCATGCACGCAGAAGACTTTCTTCACCCACTTGCGGAGCTGCGCGATCGGGTCGATCAGGGCCACCATCTGGTGGCAGGGCTCCCACTGCAGGCCGACGTTCTTGGAATCGACGGCCTCGAACATCAGTTCCCACGCGTCGGGCGACTGGGCCATGTTCCAGTCGCCGGTGCTCCAGTTGCCGCCCATCTGGCAATTCTCGAAGGCCAGGCGCACGCCCTGATCGGCCGCCCTCTTGGCCAGCGGCCCGAAGACCTTGGCGTACCGGTCCACGGAGGTGCAGATCGGCTTGTCGATGATCCGCCCGGCGAAGCCCGTGACGATGTCGCATCCGAACAGCTTGGCCGCGTCGATGGCCTTCTTCCAACCGTCGCGCGTTTCGGCGTCGATGGGCTTGACGCCCAGCGGATTGCCGAACACGCTGAGGCTGCTGATGACTGCGCCCGTGCCCTCCAGCGCGCCTTTGACTTCCTTGGCCAGCGACTTCAGATCCGTCTTGCCCATGCTCTGCCACCAGCTCAGGCTGAAGGACTCGAAACCGTGCGGCAGAATCTGCCGGATGTACTCGGCCTTGTCCTGACAACTCACCATCGTACCGATGCGAACTTTCTCTTTGAACATGTGTCTTCCTTTCAGGGTTTATGAATCACCAAGAGCACCAAGGACACCAAGAGCACGAAGACTAAGAACGCAAAAACTCGGATGAAAATTCGAGAACAGATGTTTCGTTTCCGCCATCGCCGTTCTGTTATCAAATCTCTTCACTCTGTTCTTCTCTTCGTGCTCTTGGTGTCCTTGGTGTTCTTGGTGATGGTTGTTTCTAGAATTTCACCGGCACGCGCCGGCCTTTCTTGTTGGATTCGATCGCCGCGAAGACCATCGCCAGGCTCTTGATGTTGTCGGATGCGACGGTTTGCGGTTTCTTGCCGGTTCGCAGGAAGGCGAGCATTTCCCGCAGCGCGCCGTGCATTCCGCCGAACTTGCACGGGGCGGGCCGAATCTTCACGTCCTTCAACTCGCGGTTGAAGGCCGGCTTGCCTGTGGCGGCCTGGCCGGCGAGGTTCTTGTCATGGTCATACACCAGTGTGCCCTTGTCGCCGACGAATCGCCAGTCGCCGTTCCAGCTTGTGTGGCAGCCTTCGGAGCACCAGCTTCCGCGATACGTGAAGATCACGCCGTTGGACATCTCGAAAATGCAGCTTGCCGACACGTCGCCCTTGTACCACGAGCCTTTGGGGTTGAACTCCTTGGCGTATACGGCCACCGGGTCGCCGCCGGACATGAAGCGGGCCAGGTCGAAGTGGTGGATCGACATGTCAAGGATCAGCGGGCTGGGCATCGCGTCACGGAAGCCGCCGAAGTGCGCGCCGATGTAGAAGTCGCAGTTCACCGTGTTGATCTGGCCGACGCCGCCGGCGGCCAGCGTCTTCTGCACGGTCTGATGCTGCGTGTCCCATCGCCGCGACTGGCTGACCATGTAAAGTTTGCCGGCCGTCTTGGCTGCCTGGACCATCTTGCGGGCCTCGGCCATGCTCGAGGCCATGGGCTTTTCGCCGATGACGTGGTATCCGGCCGCCAGCGCGGCGCACGTGACTTTGCAGTGGGCTTCGGGCACGGTCAGGTCCACCACGAAGTCGGGCTTGCATTTTCGCAGCATGTCGGGCAGGTTGTCGCCGGCCAGCGAGTCGAGTTTGTACTTGGCGATTTGTCCCTTCGCCGCTTCGACATGGAGGTCCACCACGCCGGCGACCTCGACCTCTTCCTGGATCAGCGGCGGGAACCACGCATTGGAGATTCCGCCTGCGCCAACCACCACCGCACGTTTATCAGCCATCAATAGCTCCTTTATGAATAGTTACGAACGTATCAGGGTATCCGCCTGCGGCCGGAATGCAATAGTCTGTTGTTTGTAGTGGCCCCGTGAGGGGCTTCTTGAAGAATCGCGTCACGGTGACACTGCGAACGCTCGTCAGGGCCGCGTCGGATCGCTGGGGCTCGTGTTGCCGGGGCGGGGGCGGTACTTCAGAAAGAGGAAGATGTCCACGCTCACCAGGACCGCGTTGGCGATGTAGAGGATCGTGACCCAATTCGACCAATCGTGAGTCTGTGCGGCGATGATGAACTTGGCCGTGATGCCCGCGAGATACCCCACAAGGATCAGCAGCAGGAACAGCAGGCTCTTGCCCTCGGTGCGGCGAGTGCGGAGCGTCTTGAGAATCGCGACCGGCCAGGACACGCCGAAGCAGATCATCATCAGTGCCTCGAACCATTGGCCGGAAATAGATATCGCAAGCGGCATGAGGGGAGAGTACCACCGGCGAAGCGGAAATGCAAAAGTGCAGATGCGGGAGCGGGCGGCGGAGCCTTACCTGGCGGCGGGGGTTCTCATTGAGCCGACGCCGGCCTTGGTCAGCCATCGGCGCATTTCCTGTAGGGCCGCCATTTGCTTGTCGCGGGCCTGCCGAATCGCCTCGGGATTGGGCGGCGTGCAATGCTCCGGTACTCTGTCGACTACGCATGAGTCCATGTACAGCTCCTTCCAACATGCATCATCCCTTTCATCGGCAAAGAACATGTCAAGAATCAATGAAATCCCGATTGCACAGAAGATTATCATGTGGGACGCGAGGTGGGGGCCGTGTCGGCGCCCGCATCGTAGCATGGGCATCTTGCCCATGAGTCTCACGGGCGTCCCGCCCGTGTCTTTGCTTTTAGCTTTGTCATTTTCTGGTAATCGAAAAACAAAAGAAACAACACAAGACACGGGCAAGATGCCCGTGAGACTCATGGGCGGGACGCCCATGCTACGTCAGAGCACTCGCGCCCAGAGGGCCTTGAGGTATGCGCTTTCGGGCGCCTCGGCCATGACGGGGTGGTCAGGCCCCGCGCCGGTCGCGCGGAAGATCTGCACGTCGCGTCCCGCCGAGCGGGCGGCTCTGCCGACCGTCTGGATAAACGTTGGCTGGTCCACCAGCCCGCTGCACGAGCAGGTCAGCAGGATTCCGCCGGGCGAGACGGCCGAGGCGGCCAGGCGGTTGAGGTCGGCGTACTTGTTCAGGCCTATCTCCATTAAGTCCCTGCGTGGCACGAACTTAGAAGGATCGACGACCACGACGGGCCACTGCCGGCCCTCCCGCGCCGCCGCCCGCAGAAACTCGAACGCGTCCGCGTGATGGAAATCGATGGCCGCCTTGTTCAGCACAGCATTGCCTTTGGCGTCTTCGAGCGACTTCTCGTCCAGGTCCACCGCGGTGACTTTGGCCGCCCGTCCGATCGTGGCCGCGTAGCAGGCGAATCCGCCGGTATAGCAGCACAGGTCCAGCACGTCCTTGCCGGGCGTGAATTGCGTCAGGGCCAAGCGGTTCTCGCGCTGGTCGCAGAAGAACCCGGTCTTGTGCCCGCGCGAAAGCTGCACGTTGAACTTCACGCCGTTTTCCGCGATGACCACTTGGCGGTCCTTGCCGGCAGCGATCTTGGGTAGCGTGAACCCCTCCTGTTTCATCAC
>CAZYDC010000119.1:0-11514 GCA_964646065.1 uncultured Planctomycetaceae bacterium
ATAAGGAAGTGACGAGCCGGTCAGCCTCTATCGGAGTAATTGCGCTTCCGCCGGAGGAACCCTTTTTGGGGCCTTGCCGTTGGCAAAAAAGCGATAAAATCCAACCTAGGTTATGTGGGGACTTTCGTAGTGCGTTAGGCACTTAAATTGGATGAGAACCCCTAATTCCGATGGAGCGATTTGACAACTCGGAGTACATCGAAGGTCGGGTCTCTGGCGCTCCCCAAGAGGCGTCTGGATCACTGCGTACTACACTGAAATATTTGTATTCGTCATCCGGTCCAATCAACTTGCCAAGGCCTCGGCTTAAAATATCCGAACCCTTTCTTGATGATGCCGAACGCATACTTGTGCGGTGGCTCCAGACGCGAACGAACGGAAGCGAGCGCAAGAACTATGGCGCTCCCGCACTTCGTGCGGCAAGGTGTCAGAGGTATCGGTGCGAGCACTGCGGCCATGCGGACATTCGTGTTTTGCATCTTCATCACATCGATGGTAGGAAGAATGCTGGCGGCGGTTTTGCATGTCTCTGTGCGAATTGCCACATGCTCAAGTCTCCGAAGCAAGACTGGAGCGGCCGTGCGAAAACATAACAAATGCTTCGCGTGCCCCCTCGGGTCCGTCCGTATGCTTTCGCACAATCAAATTAGTCTATGAAGACAGCTTAGCGCTTACCAGCCGATTCAAACTGACATCTTCTTCGGCGGCTTCAACCGCCAGTTTGCGATGCACTTCCGGCGGCACTCTAACCATGAATTTTCCACTGTATCTTCGCGAACTGATTGGTTCAGGCACATGCTCGCCGCTGGCTTTCATATCCTTTACAATATCAGTAACTGTCTTATGTATTCCCCGCATCGCTTCCTCGGGGGTGGGCGATAGCCAGCTCACACTCGGAAATTCGGCGCACAACCCCACACATTGAGCATCTTCCTCAGACCAAATCACGCGATACGTATAATGGTCACTGGTCTTCGTTGTTCTATTTTTCATTTCGCAACCTCTCAATCGCCTTGAGCACCTGTTTAACCTAGTACGCCTTGGCCATGCCTTTGTCATCCTGAATATTCACGCGTGGGTCGCCCTGCCAGGACATTTTGTATATGCGGTGGCTGGTGCCTATCTGCCGCGGAATCCCAAAATAACGGTCACAAATCCGACACAGGTCATTGAATCGTATCCCCTTGGGATTGTTTCGCATCTGGGTCAGAATAGCCGCGATATCCGCTATGTTTTAATAGTAACAATAGTGATACTAACTGTCAAGAAGAATGTTCGGTCTTCCATGAACAATCCTGCGCCAAGACGTACCCCCGCCGGATCCGTCCGCATGCTCGCGCACAATCAGATTTCCTATCCATCTATCGGTCAGTTAGTCCATCAGGCCGTACTTTTTCATCTTCTTATAGAGCGTCGTGCGGTTGATGCCCAGTTGCGCCGCTGTCAACTGGCGGCTGCCCTTGTTGGCCTCCAGGGCCTGCACGATAATCTGCTTTTCGGGCGTCTGGAGCGCCTGCTGGAGCGAGCCACCCTCTGGCATCACCAGCTTAACCGCGTCTTGCGAAGAAGAAGAAAGAGACGGCGAAGACATGGGCAAGATGCCCATGCTACACACGGGCAGGATGCCCGTGCTACACACTGCCGGCGGCAGGTCGTCCACGCCGATCCAACTTGAGCGGCAGAGCACGGCCGCGCGCTCGACGCAGTTCTCCAATTCGCGCACGTTGCCCGGCCAACCGTACCGCTGCATGTGCTGCATGGCCTCGGGCGAAAAACCATGCACGGTCTTGCGCGACGAGGCGGCGTACTTGACCAGGAAATGCTCGGCCAGCAGCGGGATGTCGCCCAGGCGGTCCCGCAGCGGCGGCAGGTCGATATTCACCACGTTGATGCGGTAGTACAGGTCGCTGCGGAACTTTCCCTGCTCCACGTCCTGCCGCAGGTCGCGGTTGGTGGCCAGGATCACGCGGACGTCGACCTCGCGGGTCTGGTTGCTGCCGACGGCCTCGAATTGCCGCTCCTGAAGCACGCGGAGCAACTTGCCCTGAAGCGACGGCGAGGCGGAAGAAATTTCGTCCAGGAAGATCGTCCCTCCGTCGGCGGCGGCGAACTTGCCCATGCGGTCGGCGAGGGCGTGGGTGAACGCCCCTTTCACGTGGCCAAACAGTTCGCTCTCCAGCAGCGTGTCGGGCAGGGCCGCGCAGGAGACCTCCACGAAAGGCCCGTCGCGCTGTTGCGAGTGCGCGTGGATGGCCCGCGCGATCATGCTCTTGCCCGTGCCCGATTCCCCCGTGATCAGCACGGTGGTCCGGCCTTCGGACACAGCCGAGATCAGGTCGAACACCTTGGCCATTCGACCGTCGGACCCGACGATGTTGTCGAACGTGTACTTCCCGGCCAGGGCCACCTTGAGCTGGCGGTTCTCAGCCAGCAGTCGCTGCTGCTGGAGCGACCGCTGCACGGCCAGGCGGACGTCGTCGTCGATGACCGGCTTGGTGAGGTAGTCGTACGCGCCCTGCTTGATCGCCTCGACGGCCGACTCGATCGTACCGTAACCGGTCAGCAAAATGACGACCGTCTCAGGGTGCTGCGCCCTCGCATACCGCAGCAGTTCGAACCCATCGCCCGCCGGCATGGAAACGTCGGTAATCACCAGGTTGAACTGCGAACCCTTCATGTGGTCGATGGCTTGCTGGACCCCCGCGGCCTCGGTCACGTCGTACCCTTCCAATCGCAGGAAGCCGCCCAGGCTGTCCAGGATGATCGGGTCGTCGTCCACCAGCAGGATCTTCACGCCGTTGTCGATCGGGTCGGTCATCAAAGGTTCGCTCCCAGTTCTGAGCGCGGTCGCAATTCAAATTCGAAGCACGAAGTACGAAATCCGAAACAAACAGCAAACGGCGAAACGACAATGAACCAAACGCCCTTTACCCGACTCTTGCGGTTGCCTTTGCTGTTGCAGTTATTTTGAATTTCATTCATTGTCGTTTGTCGTTTGTTTCGTATTTCGTGCTTCGTATTTCGTGTTTTGCTTTTCGTTCGTCACCGGCAACAGGATCGTCACGCACAGTCCCGGCGCGGTTTGGTTGGAGGCGGAAATTTCGCCTCCCAACCGCGTGACGATGTCGCGGCAGATGGACAGCCCCAGGCCGGTGCCTTCACCGCGCGGTTTGGTGGTGAAGAACGGCTCGAAAATTTTATCCGCGATCTCCGGCGCGACGCCCGGGCCGGTGTCGACGAACTCCATGCGGCAGCGGTCGCCTTGGGGCCGCAACCGCACGGTCAGCAGCCCGCCCTCGGGCATCGCGTCCAGCGAGTTCTTGATCACGTTGCAGAACACCTGGAACATCGCCCCCGGCGCCGTCAGCGACTGGCAGTCCATCGAGTCGGTCAGGAAGTTCACGCCCAGCGCCTGAGCCCGCGGCTGCATCGCCGAAAGCGACTCGTCCAACAGCCGCTCCAGCGGCATGATCTCGCCCCCGCTGAACCACGGCCGGCCGCGATCCTGAAGCTCGCGGATGGTCCGGGCCATCCTCATCAGGCCGTCGGTCGCCTTGTCCAGGTACGCCCCGGCCGCCTCCGGAGCCGACCGCTTGGCCAAGCTGATGTACCGCAGAACTCCGTCCAGCGGATTGTTCAGTTCGTGGGCCACCTCAGCCGACAGTTTGCCCGTCTCGGAAAGCCGCTGGGCCCCGGCCAGCAGACGTTCCATCGACAACCGCTCGGAAACATCCTGAACTACGATGAGGAAAATGGGAGACGGCCGCGAAATGGGGACTGGCTCCGTCCGCCGCAGGCGGATTTGCGGTGCCTGTCCCCATTTCTTCGCGCCGACTGGCGAAGAAAAAGAAGAAGAAGGCCGCCCGCATTTCTCTGCGCCGTTCGGAACAGCAAGGGATGAGGGACAGTCCCCATTTTTGGAAAAATGGGGACTGTCCCTAAGACGCCGCGCGTACACGTCGCAGGTGATCTGCCGCCCGTCGGTCGCGAGGAAACAAACGTTGCGCCACTGGGCCGCCTCTTGCTCGCCCGCCAACACGTTCGACCAATCAAAGCTTCCGGCCGCCGCGCCCCGAAGGACCTGCGAGACCCGCTCGCCCGGCCCAAACGTTTCCACGGCCGCCCGGTTGCGCAGCAGAACCCTTCCGCCGGCATCGACGACAATGGCCGATTGCGGCAGAGAATCCAAGGCAAGGGCCGATAGTGGGTCCGCGCTGATAGACATAGATCCTGGCGTTTCTGAAGTTATTATCGGCAGTTTCGGGGAGAAACACCGCGGAATCTGCTGTCGCCGTTATCGCGGGTACCGCTGAAGAATCGCGGCGCCGGCTGGTTGGGGTACGATCTTGCGAAGGATTTTCCGGGCTCTACGACAGCGTACACGCCAAACAGCAAGCTCACGTCAGGATCAAGCTTGCTGTTTGGCGTGTACGCTGATTCCACGAACGATCTTGCCCATTGCCGCGACCGTCCCCGCTATTTTCCTGCCCCCGCCGTCTCACCCCAACAACTGCCGCATGAGGCCGGCCGCCTGGTCGGGATGCTCCGCCGCCTGGCGCAGCAATTCCGCCTGCCGCTGGGTGAACGCCATCGGCGCCGTCGGATCGATGTCCGCCAACCCCAGCGCCCGGAGGATCGCCGCCTTGAGCTCCTCCATGCCCTGCTCGGTGTGGGCCGAAACGGCCACGTCGAATTCGCCCGCCGGCGCCAAGGCGTCGCACTTGGTCGCCAGACGCAAAACACGCGGAATTTCGGATTTCGGATTTCGGATTTCAGATTGAAGAGCGGGAGCCGATTCTTCGCCGTTTCTTTCAATCCGCAATCCGCAATCCGCAATCCGCAATTCCCCCACTCCGGTCAGCAGTACCAGGTCGGCCGCCGCCGCCGCTTCGCGGGCGCGTTGCATCGCCTGGGCGTCGATCTCCGAGGGCTCCTCCCACAGCCCGGCCGTGTCGGTCAGATACATCGGCACGCCGCGAATCAAGGCCAGCTCGCGCACCCAGTCGCGCGTCGTACCCGGCTGAGCGTGGACGATGCTCACCTCGCGCCCGACCAGCGCATTGACCAGCGTGCTCTTGCCCGCGTTGGGAGGACCAAGGACCACCACCTCGCAGGGTGCGAGGAGCTTGCGGAATACCGACAGGGATTCCGCAGCCCCAAGCAAGGCGGTGGAAAATTGACGATTGACGATTGACGATTGACGATTGGAAGACAAGAAATCGGCGGCGAGCTTGCTGATGCCGGCGGACCACTGCTGCGTGAGCGCGGTGACGACCAGTTCGCTATGCGCCTGCGGCAGGGCGGCGAGCATTTCGCGGCCAATCGCGGGGTTGTTCCACCGCGGGTGCGCGGGCGGGAAAAGGGGACAGGCACCCGCAGACGGGAGCCAGTCCCCTTTTTCCGCCCCGGCGCGCTGGAGCAGATCCATCGTTTGCCTGGCCACCAGAGGCCCGCCGTGAATGTTGATCTCGTAGAAGTCGTCGGCAAAAAGGGGACTGTCCCCTTTTTGCCCGATCAAAACCGGCGACGCGCCCGGAACCCGGCAGAGCACGACCTCGTCGAGGATTCGGCCGCCGTCGACGATATGGCCGAGTCGCAGCGCCCCCGGCAGGTCTTCCAGGTGCGACTTCCACGGCCGGAATATCTTGCGCACGATTTCCGCCGCGCCCGGCCCGGCCAGCGCGATCACGGCGATGCCGCCGCGCCCCGGCGGGGTCGTGAGTGTGGCGAAGGTTTTCGCGTCGTTCGACATGATGAGGATTAAGGGTGGCATGGCGACGTTGTTTGTCGCCATGCAACACCAGCACAAAACCAAGACATGGCGACAAACAACGTCGCCATGCCACCCTTACGTTTTCACTTCACGAGCGTGCGGTAATACGCCGCGGCGACGCCTCGCAGGACCAGGTCGGGCACGATGGCTTGGACGAGGTCCGAGGAATTCGGGTCTCCGCCGACCAGGCGGGCGTCTCCGCCGGTGAGGATGACCGGCGGCCAGTGGCCAAGCGCCGTGGCGTACGCTTCGGTCAGCTCGCGCAGCGCGCCCCGCGCGCCGTACACGAGCCCGCCGACAATCGCCTGCCGCGTGTCCTTGCCGAACACTCCGCTGGGTTCGGCAGGCTCGACCTCGGGCAGTTGATCGGTGTTTTCGTGCAGGCTGCGGGCGCTCAAGGCCAGGCCCGGCAGAATCGCCCCGCCCAGGAACACGCCCTCGTCGTTGACGCAGTCGATGGTGATGGCCGTCCCGAAATCCCCCACCACGCAGGCAACGCCCAGGCGGTCGAACGCGGCCACCGCGGCGCAAAGGCGGTCCACGCCGATGGCCTTGGGGTCGGGCAGGTCGGTTTCGATGGGCAGCGGCAGGTCGCGGCCGATCACGAGCACCGCTTCGCCCAGGGTCTCCTGGGCGGCCGCCTCCATCGCCTTCAGCGCCGCGGCGTTCACGCTGCAGGCGACCAGCAGGCGCGGTTCGGGCATTTGCTCCCACACGGCCGCGAGCTCCTTGCCCAGCGTCGCCAACTCGCCGACCCGCAGGACATGAACCTCGCCCGCCTCGTCGCCGGCGACGGCGGCAAAATGGATCGCCGTGTTGCCCACGTCGCAGGCCAGCACGTCGGGAATCTGTTCCGGTGTTTCCGACATTGTCTGTACCTCTAAAGATAATCACAAAGAGCACGAAGAACACCAAGAGCACCAAGAAAAGCAACCCAGTGCCAAAACGCTCGAAGAACTGCGGATTTCTTAGTCTGGTCCGAAGTCTGTCTTCTTAATACATTCTTATCTGTCTGTCTTGGTGCTCTTGGTGTTCTTCGTGCTCTTGGTGATTGTCGTTGCTGTTGTTCGCGTAATTCGCGGCTAGTCTTCTTGCGGGTGCAGCGTATCCCAGATGCGTTGGGTGAGCGCCGGAAGCCCTTTGCCGGTGACGGCGCTGACGGCGATGATTTCCTTCACGCCGGTGGCTTTCTTGAATTGGTCCAGGTGCTCCTGGCTGTCGGTCAGGTCCATCTTGTTGGCCACGACGATCTGGGGTTTTGCGGCCAGGGCGGGCGAATACTTCGCCAGTTCGTTGCGGATGGCTTTGTAGTCCTCGACCGGGTCGCCCACCGGCGGGCAGATGTCCACCACGTGAATCAGCAAGGTTGTGCGCTCGATGTGCCTCAGGAATTCGGTGCCCAGCCCGGCGCCCTCGCTGGCGCCTTCGATCAAGCCCGGGATGTCGGCCAGCACGAACCGCCGGTAGCCCGAAAGCTCCACGATGCCCAGGCAGGGCGTCAGCGTCGTGAACGGGTAGGCGGCGACCTTGGGCCTGGCGGCGGACAGTCGCGAAATCAGCGTGCTTTTTCCGGCGTTGGGTTTGCCCACCAAGCCGGCGTCGGCGATGAGCTTGAGTTCCAGGTGCAGCCGCCGCTCCTGCCCGGTTTCGCCCGGCTCGGCTTCGCGAGGGGCTTGGTGGACAGCCGACTTAAACGCGGTATTGCCCAGGCCGCCCTTGCCGCCCTCGGCAACGCACACCCGCTGGCCGTTCTCGGTCAGGTCCGTCATTACGATTCCGTAGTCGGCGTTGTAGACGATCGTACCGACGGGAACGCGGACTTCCATGTCCTCGCCGCCGCGCCCGTTACAGGTCTTGCCCATGCCGTGCGCGCCCGAGGGGGCCTTCCAATGATGGTGCCCGGCCAGGTGCTGGAGCGTGTTGAGCGACTCGTCGGCCCGCATGAACACGCTGCCGCCGTCGCCGCCGTTTCCGCCGTCGGGGCCGCCCTTGGGCACGAACTTCTCTCGCCGGAACGAGACGCAACCGTCGCCGCCGCGGCCGCCCGTGACGACGATGTCCACCTCGTCCAGAAAAATCGCCTTGGTTACCGGGGCCTGATCCATAGTCTCGCCAAAACAAAGGTTCGTAGTGTCGCCGTAAGGCGATTCCGAAGAAGCCCCTCACGGGGCCACTACTAACGGACTAAAGAAGCCCCTCACGGGGCCACTACTAACGGACTAAAGAAGCCCCTCACGGGGCCACTACTAACGGACTGAAGAAGCCCCTTACGGGGCCACTACTAACGAACTCGCCAAAATAAAGAGGATGGCGACCGGCCATCCTCTTAAGTTATCGAATGAATCTATCGCCCGCTCAGGCGACCACGTCCACGAACCGGCCGCGGAAAGCCACCTTGCCGTCGGACAGCGCGAACAGCGTGTTGTCCCTGCCGATGCCGACATTCTTGCCCGGCTTGAACGGCGTGCCAACCTGCCGGACGATGATGCAGCCGGTCTGAATCGCCTGGCCGCCGAACATCTTGACGCCGCGGTACTGGCAATTGCTGTCTCGACCGTTCCGCGACGAACCTTGTCCCTTTTTATGCGCCATAACTTTGCTCCAACTTCACTCTTGTCCGTTCGTGGCCCGCCTGACAGGGCGAACCTTCAATGCTAAAGAGTTCCTTATAGTACGCAGACCCACCGCGGTTGTCAATCACGGTCTTGCGGAATTTGTCGGACTTTTTCCGACATATGCCCGCCACCACACCCCCCAAAGCGCCGCCAGCGCCGCCGGGCCTATGATGAAGAACTTGATTTCCGCAAGAAAAAGCCAAATCCTCTTGAAGAACCCCACCTTCGCAGGCGCCCCTGGGCCGATCATCGCCGCCAGGCCGCATTCCGCCACCTTGTCCGTGTTGGGGTCGAAGTCCACGTATCTGTGGCCTTGGTTGAAATCCACCATTCCAAGAAGCGCCGGCGTGGCCTGCTTCACCACCTCCAGTTGATCCATCCTGGCGATAGAGTTGAGAACCAGCAGGCCCCGCCGCCCAAGAATGCAAATACGATAGTTCAAACGATGCTCGGCGATGCCGCTTGCCGCCAGTTCCGTGGCGAACCAAAGCTTGTGCGTCGCCTTGTCGTACCGAGGCGGTTGCGCCCATCCCACCAATTCCGCCGAACGAAGGCCATTGGCTGCCCGCTCCTCATTATTCTTCTTGGCGACTTCTTTCATGACATTCAGGAGTTCTTCGTAATCGATCTTATCGGCGTCATCGTCCGCGATATGTCCATCCTCCGACCAGCCGATCACGACGCACCAGCACCCGCGGCTGGCGGGGTTCACGCCCGCAGGCAGGATCATGCCCAGCGGCTTCTGCGTGCCCGGCACGTTCTCCCACAGGTCAACCAGCACCTTCTGTGCATCATCGCCGTCCAAGAAGCGGTAGGTGTCCGGCACGTCGATCTCCGCCAGACCCTCATTTAACGTGATCTGGCCCGAGCGGTATTTTAGGGACATGAGCACGTCACGCTTGTGCTGAGCCTTCTCCTTGTCCAGCGCCGTTGCGGATGAGGCGTCCTCGGCATATAGCGGCGATACCGACAACGCGATAGCGATGATCAGGACGATTCCGCCTCTGCTGGCCATTTGGATCCGCATATTTCGATTATATGCGATCCGTCCGCTCGCTTCAAAAATGGAGCAGTCCCACGGCCGTCCTCCACACGGGGCCGAAGATATTCCAGAAAAACAAATAGACGATAAGCAGTCCGATCCAGCTCATCCCCCCGCCGCTGCGTTGCCGCCATACCAGAAACCGCCTGGCCGACTCGTCCGACATGACCAAGAGCGGCAGCGCCGCGCCGTCGAACGGCGGAACGGGCATCAGGTTCAGCACCCCCAGCAGAAGGTTCAATGAAAACAACACGCTCAGCAGCGTCGCCACCGTCGGCCAGAGCCCGCCTGGCGGCGCGCCCACCACCTGCCAGATGCTGCCGCCCGCCAGCGGGCCGGCGATCACGGCCATGACGCCCAGCTTGACGCACAGCATCATGCCCGCCGACGCCAGCAGCACCAGCAGCAGGTTGGACGCGGGACCGGCCAGCGCCATCAGGGCGCTGCGGCGCGGAAATGTCATGGCCCATCCTGGATTGTACGGCGTGCTGGCCCAGCCGATCATGAACCCGCCGGCGCTGGTCAACAGGCTCAACAGGGGAACCAGCACCATGCCAAAGGGCGAGCGCCGGATGTGCGGCATGGGGTTGAGGCTGACCTGCCCGCCGCGACGAGCGGTGTCGTCCCCGAACTTCATGGCCGCCCACGCGTGCGCGGCCTCGTGCAGCGTCGTCGAGAAAACGAACACCAGGTAAATCCACGCCGCGCTGACCCAATCAATATTCACCGGGGACTTTTTTACCGGCTTTGCGGATGGTTATCAATAGGTGCGCTCTTTCAATTCGCGAATCGGCCCTTACAATCTGATATGCGAATGCTCAGGAACGTAGCATGGGCATCTTGCCCATGAGTATCACGGGCGTCCCGCCCGTGTCTTTGCTGTCGCTGTTGTCGTTGCTGTTGTGCCAAGAAAGAAACAGAAGAAGCGAAGGAAGAAACAAAAGAACATGGGCAAGATGCCCATGCTACTCACGGGCGAGACGCCCGTGCTACGTACGCGGAATCTTCGCCCAAGGAATAAACGCCATGACAGGCCGTGAACGATATCTCGCCGCGCTGCACCGTCAGGTCCCCGACCACCTGCCCTGCCAGGTCCACGGGTGGATGTGGTATTGGCTGCAAACCTACCTGGGCGGCAAGGACCAGTACCAGGCGTACGAACATTTCGACATGGACCCGGTCGCCTACGCCGGCCTGAACTACGAGTTCGCCGAAGCCGACAAGGCCAACTGGGACTGCCGGACCACGCATCTGGGCAAAAACGCCGACGGATACGATTGCACCGTCACCGAAATCAAAACGCCCGGCGGCACGCTGACCAGCCGGAACGAAGGCAACCAGTTCACCGGCTGGACCACCGAGTTCCCGATCAAGGACGAGGCGGACTTTGAGATCTGGAACAAGTACGTTCCGCTGCCGATCCGCTGCGACTGGTCGGATGTGCTGGAGGCCAAGCGGCGCGTGGGCGAGCGCGGGATCGTCCGCACGTGGTACCACGATTGGGGCCAGGGCAGCCCGTGGCAGAGCTTCTGCACGATGTACAACGTCGAGCCGGCCATCATGGCCGCCATCGACAAACCCGACTGGCTGCACCACGTGCTGGAGTCGATGCTCGCCAAGAAGCTCCGGGCCATCGAGGTCACGGGCCAGTGCCACGCGGACATCGTCGAAACGGGCGGCGGCGCGGGTTCCAACACGGTCATCAGCCCGGGAATGCACGAAGAGTTCTGCCTGCCCTACGACATCCAGCAGCACCAGGCCCTGCACGCGCAGGGGGCGACCGTCGTGTACCACCTTTGCGGCGGGCTGATGAAGATGCTGGACCTGGTGATGCAAAACGGCGCGGACGGCCTGGAGACGATGACCCCTCCGGCGATGGGCGGCGATTGCGACATGGCCGAGGCCTATCGCCGGGCGAGCGGCAAGTTGTTCTTCATCGGCGGGTTCGACCAGAACGCCGGGTTCGAGAAAGGCACGCCCGCCCAGGCCCGGCGGCTGGTGCGGGAGCTGCACGACGCCTGCCCGCGCGGCGGGTACATCTGCTGCCCCAGCGACCACTTTTTCTTCGGCGAACCGGAGAATGT
>CAZYDC010000120.1:0-10299 GCA_964646065.1 uncultured Planctomycetaceae bacterium
ACTGGGCCGCCTTGTTCAGCGAGGCGATGTTCACGGCCGTGTTATTCACCACGGTTTGACCTTGCGCCAGTACCTGAACTCCGGCCAGGGCGGCGGCGTCGGCGGCGGCTTGGAGTTGACTCTTGGTCAAAGTCACGTAGGCCCAATCGATGCTCAGCCCTCCCAGGCCGACCAGAACCAGCACAAGAAAAGCGACCCAGATAACCGCGTATCCTTTTCGACTTTTTGAGATTGTCATAATGTACTTTCCTTGTCTCATTCTAGTCAGCCACCCGCCGTTTGTGGGGAACCGGGAGCATTCCCAGTCCGTAGGCAACGCACGCGGGGGGGCATTGGGCTGGCTTTGAATATGCAAGTGGCACAGGCTTCTTGGGCCTGTGCCGCTTGCTCGCACTCTAAAGGTCAAAACGTACGCAGTACGCGTTGGGGTGGATCTATTTCCGCCGCCGCAACAGCGCTCCCAGTCCGCCCAAGGCCAGCAGCGTCATCGTGGCTGGTTCGGGCGTGCTGGACTGCGTGAATTCCAAGCCGCTCAGAAGCACGTTGTTATTATAGCAGTTGTTCCAATCTGGGGTTTCAGGGTGAACCGTCATGGCAATGTAGTTATACAGGCAGGACGGAATGCTGATGAAGGTCTGGTCCGCCGTGCTGCCGCCGGCGATGAGGCTGGTCCCAAGGGTGCCCAGCGTATTGGAACCCCAGATGTCAAACGCCTCGCCATCGGTCACGCTTCCGGCTTCAATCATCCCATTGAGCCCGCCGGCGGCCAGGGCCTTGCTCACGTCAATCTGGATGTAGTTCGCGGGCAGATCACTGGAGTTGAGGGTGATCTCGTAGTCCAGGGTGTCGGTGAACCCCAGTCCATGCTCATCTCCACCCTCGGCCTTCCACTCCAGGTTCTTGAGAGGATTGGGAGTGGTGCTGGTGCTGTATCCGTAGGCCGTCAGTGTGATGCCGCCCTGAGTGACGG
The DNA here is from genome assembly GCA_964646065.1 of uncultured Planctomycetaceae bacterium. GTDB lineage: Bacteria > Planctomycetota > Phycisphaerae > SM23-33 > SM23-33 > CAZYDC01. Next base: position 971 of record CAZYDC010000120.1, read on the forward strand.
CATAACTGCTGCCTCCAACGGCCTGAAGGGCCGGAGGGCTTGTGTTGGGGTTGCCGAAATTGTACACGAGCGTGGATGCGTACCCGACGGACGACATCGCCGCAAAACTCACAAGGCATAAAATTTCCGCTAGTACTTTTTTCATTGCTCTATCTCCAGATTCGCTTTTTCAGGTTCTTGTCTTCGATGCAGGCTCCGTGTCCTGCTTCACGATCTGCAAATCACTCTAGGCCCAGGCCAGACGTTTTACGATGCGCGATTGACCGTGTTTTGGCTTAGTGAAAGTGCCTACGATTCCCTCAATTATGTCCTAGCGACGGGCCAGATATTCCCCGATTCTGACGATAGATAGACAAGTGGCACAGGCTTAGATGCCTGTGCCACTTGAGAACCTGAACGCGATTGCAAATCCAATGAGTGTCGTTGTTGGGGTGCGTCTATTTCTTTCTACGCAAGAGCGTTGCCAGTCCGCCCAAGGCCAGCAGCGACATCGTGGCCGGCTCGGGCACATTGGACTTCGTGAATTCCACGCCGCCCAGCAGCACGTTGTTTGTGTAGGAAGAGCCTCCGCCGTCAGGTACGAGCTCGGGGTGGACCGTTACGGCGATGTAGTCATACAGGCCCCAGAACGGAAGGGTGATAAAGGCGTTATCTGTCGTGTTGGCGCTGATGATGTTGGTTCCAAGGACGCCCAACGTGTTGGAACCCCATACATCAAACGCCTCGCCATCAGTCACGCTTCCAACTTTAATCTCGCCGTTGAGTCCACCGGCGGCCAGGGCCTGCGTCACGTCAACTTGGATATAGTTGGCAGGCTGATTGTGGCTGCTGAGGGTGATCTCGTTGTCCAGAGTGTCGGTAAACCCAAGACCGTTCTCATCCCCGCCCTGGGCCTTCCACTCCAGAAGCTTGGGATTGTTGTTGGCGTCGAATCCGTAGGCCGTCAGTGTGATTCCTGTATTTGTGACGGCATAGCTGCTGCCTCCTACGGCTTGAAGGGGCGGAGGGCTGGCGTTGGGGTTGCCGAAGTTGTATGCGAGCACGGCTCCGTACCCGACGGAAGAAACCGCCCCGAACGCCGCAAGGAATATGACTGCCACGAATGCATTCTTCATTGATATAACTCCTGTTTTTGCCTTCAAAAGTTTCTTTATTCAAACGCAGGCTCAACGTCCTGCCTCAAGGTCGATGCTTCACCTTAGGGCGAAGCAAGACAGTTTGCGCTTGCGATTAATCTTATTCTGGCGTAAGTGGTACTCTTAGTATTCAATTAAATATGTCCTGCCAGGCCAGCCTTTTGCTCACGAAGCACGCATGCGTGGGACAAGTAAGGATGTTTGGGAGGCGCGTTCCAATCGCATCCATTAACAAGCCCAGGAAGGCTTCTATGGGGCATGGCCGGAGGGGGCGTTGGAAATAGGAATTAAACAGGATGACCCCAAATAGAGTTGGCTGAGCCGCCGTTCTCAGCGTGCGTACCTGAACTGGACGAAATTCTCGGCGTTGCTGAAGCGCTACCCGCTCCCGCCGCCTCGGATCGTCCATTCCGCCTACCGGGTTGTAGCGAATCCATGAGCCGAAGAGCCGGATGCTGTAATCCAGCATGTCCGGATCCGTGGGGAGCCTGGGCGGGCAACCGCCCAAGCTTACCCAACCACAACGCGGCTGGAAAAGGAACAAATCCTTGACACGGCGCATATTGCAGAAGATCATTATGCGCGATTGCCGTATCCGGCGGCGGCACGATTTTTCCCGGGCGGGCAGCACTGCGGCCCGAGGCAGGTCTCGTTCTTTTGCGAAAGGGTGTGGACATGATAAAGTCTGAATGTCCGGGATATGGGTCAGGGACGAAGGTTTCCAAGGCCAGAGCGGGAAATTATGGAAAGTGTGCGGTCATGCTGTTGCTGGTAATCCTGGCGGGGTTCTGGACAGAAGCCGCCATGGGTGCGCCGCCGACAGACTCGACGCAGCCCGCGACGGAACCCGCGACGGAATCGCCCGTTTTCCGTGTGACCTCCTCAACCCGCCCGGCGGCTCCGCCAGCGGCAACTTCCGGACCCAAGGATACGGTGCCCGAGGCGACGAGCGATCCCGCGGACCCGGTTCGCGTGGAATTGAGAGTGAACACCTACTCGGCCGAGGCCTTCAGCAAACTGGATGCCGGATGCACGGTTCTTGTCGAGGGCACGGTGGCCGCAGTCAACTTCGCCGATTCCAAACTGGACATCGCGCTGAACTTCTGCAAGATCATCGACTATTATCTTCCGGGCAAGGCCCCGGCCAAACAGGACGGGGTAACGATGAGCGTCCCGTCGCCAAAGGACCTTTACGGCACCTTCAAGGCCAATCTCCAAAAATATCAATCCGGCAAACAGTGGGACGCGTGGCTGAAGCAGCAATACCGGGACCTCATAGGAAAGAAGGTCACGTGGCGGATTTCCGTGGAGGCCAAGGTGGACAAAACCGACGTGATCAAAAGCCTGAAAGCCGACTTGAATGAAATGGGCACTTGTCTTACGGAGATGAAGAAACCTTTGACGGCGATCAAGCATACCGATGCGTATCGCGACGCGTTTGCCTTTCACCCGGCAACAGACACGCAAGTGACCGTGGAAAAGACCGAGTGGGAAAAAGCGGACATAAAGGGCATGGAAACTGACATCAGAAACTTGGGCAAGCTCATCAAGAGCAAGGACGGATACCCGCGCATTGTCAATCCGATCGACAACGAGATGGCCGCCAAGGCCGAGGAAACCAAAAGCCTTCGAGCCGATTTAAAAGAAAAGGGCAATCAGTACAGGGAGGCCAAGAAGAAGACCCTGATTGGCGCCATGTATCTATGGGAATGGAGGGATGGCGCTTTCGGCCGTAAGGCAAGAAACGGTCAAGCGTCCAAGGATCCGACGGAACAGGAAATGGCGGACCTGAAATCCCTGGAAGACGACATCGTGGACGTGTGCAAGATCTACGCGAACGAACCGGGTTGACGCGCTCCGCGCTGTACTTCGCGGAGCGGAGCATCCAGGCCAAAGTTGCGCGCCCTACTTGGAGTTCCATTTGCCAAACAGGTCGGCGGTGACGGTGAAGCGGTAGTCTTTGAGGTCGGCCTTGGGTAGGAGGTAGACGCGAATGCCGTCGGATTTCTCCCGCGAGATCGAGAGCATGTCGCGCAGGTACTGGGTGCTGCGCGGGCCTTTTTCGCCGGTTCCGGAGGATCCCGTGGCGTAGACGTTCACAAACAAGAGCTTGCCGGGCCCCAACCATTTGCGGCAGGCGTCGAGCTGAGACGGCAGGTTCTTGGCTGACTGGAGATCGGCATAGGGGAACATGATGCCGTCGATGGAGGACGCGAAATCCTTGATGAATTTCTTGTCGCCGACGGTCTTCCAGTAGATCGTCGGCAGGAAGGCGAGCCCGGGATTGTGCCTCCGGAGCGTGGCGGCGAATTTGGCCGCGTACTGGGGCGTGAAGAGCGAGCGGTTCTGCGGGGTCCAGAAATCGTCGATGACCACCCCCGCGATGTTGTCATTTTTTTGCGAGAGCTTTCCGATCTCGTCGGCCCAGCGAATGTAGTCGGCGCCGAACGGCTGGCTGGCGGGCGGTTCGCTGGGCGGCACCAGGGTGATCCAGACCTTGCAATGCCGCTGCCGGGCCTGGGCGGCGAAGGCCTGGCAATCTTCCCAGTCCGTCTTGGCGCGCCAGATGAGAAAGTCGTGCATGTTCATGTGCGCGGCCTGGATGGCGCTAAGCAGCCGCGGAACATCGACGCGGCCGTTCTTGTTCCTGGGCTCGGCGGCGTAGTCGCCCAGAGTTCCGGACAACCGCTGCCTGGGCAGCAGGAGCGAAATGACGTCCTGGGGCGGAAGCTTCACGGTGGATGCGATGTCCACCGGAGCACGCGTTACGACCTTGAGATTGTCCAACGCTTGGCCCGGGGCTGGAATGGAGAAGAACGCCATCACCAATCCCAGAAGCACAACCGACCATTCCTTTTTCATACGCTTTCTATCGGCCTTTCACACATTCATACGCCGTCAAATTCGTTTTGGTTTGGCTGTGGATTTGCGGAAGATGCGGTTTCAAGCCCTTCGTTAAACTTGCTCCCGTGGAAGCTTCCAGCTATTGACCTCTTCCCTGATTCTCCTGCGGAAAAACCAGACCAGCAGGAAGACGGGATATGCGGCGATGAGGATAAAGGCGCATGGGAGCATCGGCAGCATCAGTTTTTGGGCGGATGGGGAAAGCGAGTACGATTCGACGATGGTCCGGAAGAGAAACGCGACGACGCCGACGGCCGCCAGGGTCTGGGCCAGGTTGAACACGGCGAAAATCACGTGAAGGTTACAGGCTACGGGCCGGCGGCGGATGAGGAGAATGCCGGCCACCAGCAACAAGGCAAAAATCCCCAGGTGCAACGAACCGTTGACGGAGCTGTAGGTGAAATACCAGTCCGGCATACGCGAAAGCATCTCCCTTTGTCTTGCCGTGATGCCGCCCGAACCTCGGATGGCCATGCTCAGAGGCGTCAATAAGCAGCATAACCCTCCCAAGATAATCGAAATGATTCCGATGGCCGTCGGCCAAGAAGATTTTCGGGGGGCAGGAAAAGGCTGCTGCGCATCCATCCCCGGCGGATACGTTGTCATATATAGTTCCTGTTGTGGGTAAACAGACGCGAAGCCGCAAGCGGAAAAGAAGCCCCTTACGGGGCCACTACAAACGCATTCCGTAATTCTCAATGCGAGACCGGTTTTCCGAGCATCCCTTCCAACTCCTGGACCTTCTGAGCCATCAGGGCCTTGTTTTTGGCTTCCAGGTTCAGCCGCAGCAGCGGCTCGGTGTTGGACGCCCGGACATTGAACCACCAGTCGTCGAACTCGATCGTCACGCCGTCCAGTTGATCCACGCCGCGGGATTCCTTGCCGTATTTCGCTTCGAGTTCTTTCATCTTCCCGGCCTTGTCGGACACGGAGAAGTTGATCTCGCCGCTGGTGGCGTACCGGGCGAGCGGCGCGATGAGCGTGCTGAGCGGCTGGTCCTGCTCGGAAAGCACCGACAGGGCGGTGGCGAAGGCGATGGCGCCGCTATCGCAATTGAAGTTGTCGCGGAAATAGAAGTGCCCGCTGAGTTCGCCGCCGAAGACGCCGTGTCCGTCGGCGAGGGCCTTCTTCATGAAGGCGTGTCCGACGCGTTCGCGCCGGGGCACTCCGCCGGCGGCGCGGATTTCCTCCGGCACCGCGTGCGAGGACCGCAGGTCGTACACGATCATCGCGCCGGGATTCTCCTTGAGGAAGTGCTTGCACAGCAAGGCGGTCATCAGGTCGCAGCGAACAATGGCGCCCGATTCGTCCACGAACATGCAGCGGTCGGCGTCACCGTCCAGGCAGATGCCGAAATCCGCCCGGTGTTCCAGGACGGCCTTGCGCAAGTCGGCCAGGTTCGCCTCGATCAGCGGATCGGGCGGGTGCGAGAAGCCTTTGCCGATCTCGAAATTCAGCGGGATGATCTCGGCGTTGATGCCCTCGAAGACCTTGGGCACCATCTTGCCGCCCATTCCGTTGGAGGCGTCGACGACCACCTTGAGGCGGCGGGGGGCCTTGAGGAACTTCAGCACATGCTGGCGATAGGCGTCCCAGAGGTCGGCGGGCGTGACCTGGCCCAGCGAGGCGCTGACGGGCATGCGCCGCAACCCCGTGACCAGGTGTTTGACCTCCCGCAGTCCCGAGTTCTCGCCCACAGGGCGGGCCTTGAGCCCCGAGACCTTGAACCCATTATATTGAATCGGATTGTGCGAGGCCGTCACCTGGATGCCGCCGCAGGTCTGAAGGTGATTGATCGCGAAATACACCATCGGCGTGTCCACCATTCCGATGTCGAAGCAACCGGCGCCGGTGGAAGTAATGCCCTCGATCATCGCCTTGGTCAGGGCCTCGCTGCTGGGCCTCATGTCGTGTCCGAGCACGACGCGATTGGTCGACGCCTGCCCGCGCTCGTACCCGCTAAGCTGGCTGCGAAGGAACTGCGCCGCCGCGTGACCGATCTTCCAGGCCAAGTCCTCGTCGATCTCCTCGGGATACACGCCTCGAACGTCGTAGGCTTTGAATACCTTATCCAACATGGTCTTATCCAATACAGTCATGGCCGATTCCTTTCCAGTCATTGTGCGTGGCACATCATTATTCGGGCTGTCTTGGCAAATTGCAACGCCCAAAGTTTGCGCGGTAGGGAATTGACAGGGAACATGGGTGGTTTATAATCCTCCTCCATGAACGCTAAAGCTTTGCTCAACGGGTTACTGGTGTGCTTCCTGCTGGTCGAGGGCAGTTGCGTCTCCCCTGGAGATTTCGATCAGAGCGTGCTGGTTCGCTACCAGGAGGCGATGGCGAACCGCGGGCCTCAGCCCAGGCAGTCCGCGCACGGGCTGGGTTTCCTCGAGCCTTCGCCGGGCGCCACCGGGCCCAAGCTCAAGGTCGTCAAGGACGCGTCCGGCAAGTCGGTGATTTATCTCAGCCTGGACGAGGCGGTCATGCGCTGCCTGGCCAACAGCCTGGACATCCAGGTCGTCAGCTTCGACCCCGAAATCAACCGGGATCTGATGATCGAGGCCGCCGCCGCGTTCGATTACATCGTGTTCGGTTCCGTCGGTTGGACCAAACAGGACACCCCCGCCAACGTGTTCACGCCCAACGAGAATTATAATACGCTCCCGGTGCAGGCGGGCATCAAGACGACCACGATCACCGGCGCCACGGTTTCGGTGGCTCCCACGCTGACCAGAATCGTGGATGACAGCAACAATAAGAGCAGCTTCCCCAACGCGTATACCAGCAGCTTGCAGATCCAGATCAGTCAGCCCTTGCTGCAAAACGCCTGGCCGGAGTTCAACCTGGCCAAACTGCACATCGCCCAGTTGACCTACAAGAATTCGTTGGCCCAGTTCCGCCAGAAAGTCGAGGAGACGATCAACAACGTCATTGACGACTACTGGCTCTTGATGCAGGCGCGGAGGAACGTGGAGATCGAGCAGCAGTTGCTGGATAAGACCATCGAGACCCGCGAGCGCATCCGCCAGCGGATGGACATCGACGCGACCTATGTCGATCTCAAGCAGGCCGAGGCCGCCGTCGAGACCCGCCGGGCCGTGCTGATCAGCGACACAAAAAATATCGGCGACGCCCAGGACCAGTTGGCCCGCCTGCTGGCCGACGCCCAGATCAACGCCTTGTCACCCTACGAGATCATTCCCTCCACGCCCGCCCAGGAAGTGCAGCTCAAGGTCGACGCCGCCGATCAACTCGTCGAAGCCCTCCTGCACAACCCGGTCCTGGAACAGGCCCGCATCGCCATTGCCGCCTCCGATGTCAATATCAAGATCGCCCAGAACCAAACCCTGCCCAACCTGACCTTCCAGGGCACCGCCAACATCCTGGGTCAGAACCTCACGGGCGGAGACGCCACCACCGAGATGCTCGGACAAAATCCAAACTACAGCAGTTTCAACATCGGCCTGCTCGCCCAGTACCCCCTGGGCAATCGCGCGGCGTTGGCGGAACTGGAGAAACAGAAATTCACGAAACTCCAGAACATCGTCACCCTCCAGAACACCGCCGACCAGGTGGCCGTCCAGATCAACGAGCGAATCCGCCAGATCAACACGACGTTTCAGGTATTGCTGGCCCAGCGGTTCGCCGTCACCGCCTCGGTGGCGCAGCTCCAGGCCTTGAACGACATCGAGCAAATCCGAGGCAAGCTCACGCCCGAATTCGTCCAACTCAAGCTTCAGGCCCAGGAGACGCTGGCCGACGCCCAGACCGGCGAAGTGGCCGCCCTGGCCAACTACAACATCGCCCTGGCCGACCTGTCCCGCATTGCGGGAACCATCCTCGGACAGCACGGCATCGACGTGCTGAAGATGCCCGCCAGCATGGGCGAAACCCGCTGGCCCTCAGAGCAATCCCCGAGCAGCAAACCGTGGAAAACCGGCGACATGCCAAATCAGTAAGAATTATCCCGGAAGTCATAGCGCGGGCGCGGGAAACGAATAGGATGCTCATGCCGCGTCTGGGGGAAATCGCCGTCGCAACTCGATGACGCGGCGATGTTTTCGCCGGCGATTAGGGGAAAAACAATAAATCTGTGATTTGTTGGTGATTTGTAGAGACTCCTACGCCTACACTGGGTTATATAACCTAGCGTGGTAAAACGTTCTAAAACATATCCTCAGCAAGCCGCATGGACTGAAAACTTTTTTTCGATTTTTGCAACACGGTGCCAGTAGGCTGTCACCGGCCTATGTCATAAGGGATGGTGGAAATGAACGTCAGTCGCATCTATCGAATCCTGCGCCTCATCACGTTGCTGCAAAGCGGCAGGAGCTTCACTCCCGACGAGTTGGCCGCGGAGTTGGAAATCAGCAGGCGCACCGTTTTTCGAGACTTGAACATGCTGGAGATGGCGAGAATACCTTATTATTTTGATCCGGACTGCGGCGGATACAGGATCAGCGAGCATTTCTTCCTGCCGCCGGTCAATCTGACGCTGACCGAGGCGCTGGCCATGCTGGTGCTGGCAGGCCGCGTGCGCGGCCAGGAGCATTTGCCGCTCCTGAGCCACGGGTCGCGAGCGGCCCTGAAGCTCCAGAGCGTCCTGCCCGAACCGATTCGCAGCCAGGTGAGCGAGGTAATTGATCGAGTCAGTTTCTCGTTGGGGCCGGTGTCCGATCATCAGGGAATGGACGGCACATTCGACCAACTGACGGCTGCCGTCGCCGGGCGGAAAGTTTGCCGGATCGAGTACGACAGTTTCCAGGACCGTCGCCTGCTGGACCTGGAGGTGCGCCCGCTGCGGCTGATTTTCCAGACGCGGGCCTGGTATCTGCTGGCCTATTCGACCTTGCACGGCGAGGTTCGCACATTCAAGATGATGCGGATCCGCAAACTCCTCGTCACCGGAAAGACCTTCGATCGACCCAAGGAATCGCCCGGCGAGGATCTTTTCGGCCAGGCATGGAGCATGATTCCCGAAGGCACGATATACCAGGTGCATCTGCGATTTGCTCCCAAGGTCGCGGGCAACGTGGCCGAGGTGCAGTGGCATCGCTCGCAGCAGGTGCAGCGGCACGCCGACGGTTCGGCGGATTTCCACGTGCAGGTGGACGGGCTGGGCGAGATCACCTGGTGGATTCTGGGCTACGGCGACCAGGTCGAGGTGATCTCGCCTCCGGCCTTGCGGGAGCGGGTGGCGGCCGTGGCCAAGGCCATGTTGGAAAAATATTCGGGAGGCGGTGGATTATGAAGGCACTGGTTCAAAGGGTGTTCTGGGCCGAAGTG
>CAZYDC010000120.1:10309-11443 GCA_964646065.1 uncultured Planctomycetaceae bacterium
ACAAGATCGTCGGGCGGATCGGCCCCGGGCTGCTGGTGTATGCGGCCGTGGGCCGTGGCGACTGTTCCGAGGACGCCCGCAAGCTGGCGGAAAAAATCGTCAACTTGCGCATCTTCCGGGACGAGGAGGGAAAAATGAATCGAACGGTTCAGGACGTCCGGGGGGGCGTCCTGGCTGTCTCCAATTTTACGTTGCTGGCCGACGCGCGCAAGGGCCGTCGCCCGGCGTTCGACGGGGCCGCACCGGCCGAATTGGCCCAGCCGCTCCATGAGGCTTTTGTCGCGGCCCTGCGGGAACGGATCAGTCCGGTCGAATGTGGAGTCTTCCAAGCCGACATGATCGTTCGCAGCGCCGCCAACGGCCCGGTCAACATCATCGCGGACATGCCGCCCCTGCCGGACCTTCCGGCGAACGAACGTCCCCAAGGTCCGGAGATCACCTATGCCTGAGCAGGCCCCGCGTTAATCGGGACCCGCAAGAAATGAATATGTGACGGCTTCGTTTTGCCCACCATGGCGAGATTGGGTTTAGACACCGACCCCCGACCCCCCCGATCTCGCGTGGTGGGCTCGTTTTATAGGCACCCTCCGCGGTGGGCGACGCCGACCGGGAAAAGAACCGGCCACGGAGAACACTGAGATTCACAGAGATACGAAAAACAGCGAAAGGCGCGGCCGGGTAAAGCGGGGCTCTTATCTTGCCGTTTGCCTCTGCGGCCTCAGTGTTCTCCGTGGCAGGCCGTTTCTTGTGAGGCGCCGGGAGATCTATTGCGGCCGCTTTCGGGCGTGCCGATGAAAATGCCAAATCGCGTGCATCATCCACTTGACGCCGGCGCTAGAATATCGTAACGTGATAATGTCCCGTTGGGAGTGTGCCCGAGTGGTCAATGGGAGCAGACTGTAAATCTGCCGGCTTATGCCTACGTAGGTTCAAATCCTACCGCTCCCATTCATCGCTCGCCATTGGCGAGCGATGAATGTCACGGCGTAGCTTTCAAGCGAAACCGGACATGTGTTTTATCCGCGAAACCGAAGCGACGTAAATTCGCGGGCGTAACTCAATGGCTAGAGTGCCAGCCTTCCAACGTTGCACACTGACGCCACCTGCCTGTGCAAAAGGCCTGTTTCTAGGCCT
>CAZYDC010000121.1:0-11418 GCA_964646065.1 uncultured Planctomycetaceae bacterium
CATTCCGCCGGGGTTGGCGCAAAAGGCCGTGGCCATGGCCTCGACGTACCTGCTGCTGGTGGCGATGGTGACGATGCTGCTGTGCGTGGCCTGCGGGTCGCGCGGGAAATTCATGGACTGTCTGTTTGAATCGTGCAGCGCCTGCGGATCGGTCGGCCTGTCCACCGGGTTGACGCCGACGCTGGGTGTGCTGGGCAAATCGACGCTGATCGGCGGGATGCTGCTGGGCCGCCTGGGTCCGCTGCTGCTGCTGATGGCGATGACCTGCCGGTTGGGCGCCGCGGAAAACGAAAAGGACGTTTCGCCGCTGGTCGGCGGCAGGCAATTCGACGGAGCGTGATATGTTCCCTCGCATGGCGATAGCTGGAACCATTTTGTTGGCCCTGTTGACGGGCTGTTCCGGTGATTTTCATCTCATGGATTTCCTGAGGCTCTACCATTCCGGCGCCATGATCGACGCCGACCACGGGGTCGTGCTTTACGGTCTGGACATTCTGACGACCCCAGGCTCGCGCGTGCAGCTTCAGGCGCGGCTGCGTTCGCCGCGAAGCCTGGAGGGCATCGAGGGCGTCCGGATTTCGTTTTCCGAAAACGGCCGGCTGCTGGGCGAGGCGATTACCGACGAAAGCGGCGTGGCGGCGATCGACTGTTCCATTCGCACCGCCGGCGCGCACGTGATCGATATCGTGCCCACGAAGCTGCCGCGAGACATCGATGACGACTACAATCAGGCCCTCCATGCCCGGGCGCGGATGTTGGTGGATGCGCAGGCAGCGGGCGCGAAGTTCATCGTGGTCGATCTGGATCACACCCTGGTGGACGCCAGCGGGGGCAATGTCCTGACCAAAAGTGATTCGCGGGAGATGGCGCACGCGGTCGACGTGATGGGGCGGATCGGTGAGTCTTACCACGTGATCTACCTCACGCACCGCCCGCAGGCGATGACGGTCAAGAGCGGACTGTGGCTTAAGGATCACCATCTGCCGGTGGGGGTTCTGATCAGTGCGCGGGGCAAGGAGATGCTGGAGTCGAACGAAAAATACAAGTCGGCCGTGCTGGCGGAACTTCGGGCATCATACGCGGGCCTTGAAATCGGAGTGGGAGACGAGGCTTCCGACGCGACCGCGTACGTGGAAAATGGCATGACGGCCTACCTGATGCCACATTGCAACCCCGACACCGACGCCTGCCGCAAGCTGGCCCGGGAGATCCTCGCGCTGCCCCACAAGGACCGCGTGCAGGTCGTGACGGGGTGGGAGCAAGTCGAGCAGGGAATCCTGAACCATCGCCGGTTCCCGGCGGAGGATTACGCCAAGGGGCTGGAGAAAGTGAAAGGTTAGAGGTTCGAGAGGCGAAGACGCCAAACAGCAAGCTCGTGTCGAGATCAAGCTCGCTGTTTGGCGCGTTGGGTGTTCGGGGTCTTGTTGTTTCTCGTTAGGACAGCGAACAGTTTGCTTTATCGACCTGGCGCCTCGCTGCGCGATTCGGCGGCGGGGCGGCCGAAAAAGGTGTCGATTTCCTTCATCGCGGGCTTGCCCATGGGCACGTAGCCGGTGTCGTTCTTTGGGTCGGTTTTCTGATCGAGGCCTGTGCGCCATTCCCAAACCAGGAAGCCCGCCACGGCCGGCTCCGTGCTCCAGGCCTTGAAGAAGGTCTTAAAGCACCTGGCCTGCAAATCGGGGTCGGGCTTGTCCGGGGAACGGTAATAATCCCACGGGAATTCCGCCGCCGTCTTCTGATTGGGCCAGCCGACCTCGGTAAACAAGAGCGGCCGCGGATTCTTGCTCTTGGCCTGCCAGGCGAGGATATCTTTCTTGATCTTCATCCACGAGGCCAGCAGCACGTCCTCGGTGGGCTTTTTCCCGCCGGTGAGTTCGTAGTACGTGGTCATGCCGATAATGTCCAGTTCGTCCCAGAATTGGGGCACCTTGTAATGGTCCCAGTTGGCGGAGTAGGTCAGCCGCCCGCTGTAGCTCTCGCGAACCTTCTTGATCAGCATCTTCCACCGGTCGGTCTGCTGTTCGGTGGAAATCAGCTCCGAACCCACCGCGAAAAGATCGACCTTGGAATCCTGCGCGATATGGGCGTAGTGCATGATGAAATTCGTGTACCGCTCCCACCAGTCTTCCCATCGCCCGCCCTCGGGGTTGATCTTGCCCCGCCACTCGCCGTCGCGCGGGTTCTCCAGAAGGACGATCGGCATGAGCGTGACCTTGAGGTGCTTCCCCTGGGCGTACCGGATGAGTCCGCGAAGCTGGTCGTCGGAGGGCACGCGGCGGATGTCGATGAAGATGCTGGTCGAGGCGCAGCACTCCTGGTAGCCCGCCAGCACCAGCGCCAGCGTGTTGACCTTGGTGGCCGCGATCTCGTCGATGAGCTTGGGGGCGATCTGGGCTTCCTCGGGGCTGTGAATCTGCAGCGTCATCCCGCGGAACTCGTTGACCTCGGTGGGAAGGGGCGCGGTCGCGGGTTTGCGGCTCGCCGTCGCCGCCTCGCCCGAGGTCGCCACGCGGTATCCGATCACGGCGGCGACCGCGATCAAAAACGCCGAAAGAAACAGGAGTTTACCTTTTGTCATCATAGGACATTCAGTATAATACCGGCGTTCATCTCTTGCGCTAGAAAATTGACATAGAAGAGGAGACCCATGATGGCAGAGGAAATTGAATTCGTGGAAGATGAAGAGCCGATTTCCATCGAAGGCGAGGGCGAGGCAGCCCCGTCGAGCGCCGTTCGGGCGATCGGGGCCGCCGGGCGCGCCGCGGCGGCCCACAGCAAGTCGGAGTTCAAGCGGTCGCTGAACCTTACCGGCCAGGGCGCCACGCGATGCCGCGTCTTCCGCACCCGCATCGCCGGACCCGCCCTGGACTTCATGGAAAACCAGATCAACCAGTGGCTGGATTCCGAGGCCATCGAGATCAAGCACGTCGGGCACATCATCGGGACGATGGAAGGCAAGACCCCCGAGCCCAACGTCATCGTGATGGTCTGGTATTGAAATCCGTAGCATGGGCATCTTGCCCATGAGTCTCACGGGCGTCTCGCCCGTGATTGCTGTTTCTCCTTTTTGTTCTTAGTCGCAACAGAAGCGACGACAAGACAGTGCCGGAAACGCCCTGCAGGACGCGCGCAAGGTGCGCGTGAGTCTCACGGGCGTCCCGCCCGCGTCTTTGCTGTTGTTGTTGCTCAAAGAAATGGAAGAAACAAAAAACACGGGCAAGATGCCCGTGAGACTCATGGCCAAGATGGCCATGCTACGTATTGGGCGGTTCCACGGGGATTTGCAGGATGAACGTCGAACCGTGCCCCGGTTCGCTCTTGAGCGTGAGTTTTCCGCCCAGCAGGGCGGTCAATTCCTTGGCGATGGATAGCCCCAGGCCGGTGCCGGAGGACTCCTTGGTCAGCGTGCGGTCCACCTGGTAAAACTTATCGAAGATGTGCTGCTGGTCCGACTCGGCGATTCCAGGCCCGGTGTCGGCGACCGAAACGGTGACCTCGCCCGAAGTCTTTCCGTCCTTCTCGACCGATTCGTGCGCCCCGGTCACGGCCACCTCGCCGCCGGCGGGCGTGAACTTGATCGCGTTGGACAGCAGGTTGTAAAGGATCTGCTGGAGCTTGGTCGCGTCGGTCACGACGATCGGCAGGGCGGGATCGACCTGCCATTTCAAGGTCAACTGCTTCTTCTGGGCCAGCGGCTGCATCAGGCCCATCAGGTTATTGCAGATGTCCGTCACCGAGACCTTATCCATCCGGATGTCGGTCTTCCCGGCCTCGATCTTGGCGATGTCCAGCAGGTCGTTGATCATGCTCAGCAGGTTCTTGGCGGCCGAGCTGATGTTGCCTCCGTACCGCCCGATGCGCTGGTCCTCGTTCTCGGCCAGCAGGTCCGCAAAACCGATGATGCTGTTGAGCGGGGTGCGCAGCTCGTGCGAAACGTTGGCCAGGAACTCGTTCTTGACCTTGTTGGCCTGAAAGAGCGTGACGTTCGCCTCGGCCAACTCGCTGAGCTTCAGGTCCAGGGCGCGGTTGGCGTCCTGGAGCCTCTGGTGCTGCTCGTCGATGGCCTCGAGCATTTCGTTGAAGCTCTCGCCCAGCCTCTGGAGTTCGTCGCCGGTCTTGATCTTGCTGCGGACGCCCATGTCGCCCTCGGTCACTTTGTCGGCGACCTGGCGAAGCTGCCGCACCGGCCGCAGCACCAGGCGCTGCGTGATGATCGCGAACAGGATGAACGCCAGCAGCGCCGCCAGCGCCCCTCCGACGATGAACGCCCCTCGGGTCCACCAGAGCATCGGCGTCGAGGCCGTGGATTCCGGCAGCGTCAGATCGACGATGCCCACCAGTTGCCCCGGTTGAAACTGGCGGTCGAGCTTGGCCGTGGCGCCGTGACAGTTCATGCACATTTGCTCGACGCGCAAGGCCCGGAAGCAGCGGTAGACACTGTGGCCTTGATCCGTTTCCCGCTCGATGACGAGTTCCTGGTCGGGGTTGCGGTTGAACGCTCGCAGGGCGCTGCGCTGCTGGCTTCGGAAGGCCGTGTCGTCTCGCCCCCGCACGCGGATGATGAACGGGCCTTTGCGCCCTTCGACGTCGCTGCCGGAGGTGTAGTACGCGACGATCTGGCTGGGCGCCCCGGCATTCTGGAAATGCGTCTGCGCCCATTCGTTGAGCCGCAACCGTGTCAGTTCGGTCGCCGTCCCCTGCACGCCCTGGTCCGCAAGGCGCTCCGCGAAATATTCCGGCACCATCAGCGCGGCGGCGATAATCCCCAGCACACTCGCGCCATACAGCAGGCGGAACTTTGTCGCCAGCGAGATTTTTACCGATTTCTTCGCCATGCCGCGGCCATTTTACCCGTTCAACGGGTCGTTAGCACATAAAAGTCTTTGGGACGGGCTGGGAACGCCAATCTCCCGATTGGCTCTTTCTGTTTCTGCATCCCAGTTTTCCGACGGGCATTCCCTGAAACGCCCGAAGAGCCGATCGGGAGATCGGCGTTCCCAGGCGGGCAATTACCAAATTTGGCAGGATTCATTTCCCCTTCAGGTACGTCTCCCGAATCGAGCGGAGCGTGTAACCGGAGTCGTTGAGTTGCCGGATCAGCCGGATGCGGCGGATCAGGGCGGTGTCGAAGAACCTGCCGCCGTTTTGGCGGATCGGCTGGAGCAGGCCGATCAGGATGTAATACTCGATGGTCTGCTTGCTGACTTCCGCGGCGGCGGCGGCCTGGGAGATTCGCATCCGCGACGCAGTCTTCTTGGGGGTCTTAGGCATATCGTGATTACCGCTGCTTTTATCGCCATTATCGGCGTGAATACTTTAGCGGCCCGCCGGTGCTGAACATATAATCCCTCGTATGGAATCGATCAAAACCGCGATGTTCGACAATCCGTTGCCGATCTTCATCGGCTTGGCGATCCTGGAGCTGATCTTCATGGTCGCGTTCGCCAGCCGCCGGACGCTCCGCCGCGGCCTCTTGCTGGCGACGCCCACGGTGCTGGCCGTCATTGTCTGCCTGACCTCCTGGCTGGTCCCGACCGACCGCAAGGCGATCCTCGCCGCATCCAGCGCGATTTGCTCGGACATCCAAG
The DNA here is from genome assembly GCA_964646065.1 of uncultured Planctomycetaceae bacterium. Classification (GTDB taxonomy): domain Bacteria; phylum Planctomycetota; class Phycisphaerae; order SM23-33; family SM23-33; genus CAZYDC01. Next base: position 5,589 of record CAZYDC010000121.1, read on the forward strand.
CCGGAAAGAAGGACGCCCTGGAAGCAAACCTTGACGTTAAATTCTCCGGCATCTATGCGGGCATGCCATTGGATAAGCCGGGCGCCATCCGCGCGGCGAAATTGCTCAAAGAGGGTTTGCAAATCACTCGGATGCTCCTGGTGCCCTCCGCGTCCAAGATCGAGGTGCATAACGGGCGGGCCTGGATGACCGCCGTCATTCTCATGACGGGCACCAGCGAAATTCTGGGCACAGGCAACGGCAGGGCGACGATCGATCTGGTTTGGATCAAAGGGCCCGACGGCGTCTGGCGAATTCTCCAATCCACGGAACCCCAGTAGCGGCGTTCCTAGTGCCGGAGCAGCAGAATGACTTCCCGCGAACTCATCAAGGCCGTGTTGGCGTTCCAGGACCCGCCCCGCGTGGGGATGTTCATGCCACCGCCGTACGTCAACGATCACGTCAGTTGCGGACGCACCGGCCTGCCGGACCAGCCGCTCGAACCGCGCGGCAATGAAACTCGCCGATGGAAGGACGAGTGGGGCAACATCTGGGCCAGCTTGACTAACCACGACAGAGGTGAAGTGGTCCAGGGCGCCATCGACGATTGGTCGCAACTGGGCGATTACCAGCCGCCCGACCTGGGCCGCTTGGCGGATTACCAGGCTGCGGCCCAGACGTTCGCCGACGACGCCACGCACTTCCGCATGGGAAACATTCCCGGATGCACGTTCAACGTCGCACGCTACATCCGCAAGCTGGAGAACTATCTGTGCGACCTGGTGATTGACCGCGAGCGCATCGACCGTCTGAACGCCCTCGTGCGGGCGGAGCTGCTCAAGTCCATCGACTGCTGGGCGAAAGTCGGGGCCGATGGCATCTTCTTCGCGGAAGACTGGGGCACGCAGGACCGCTTGATGGTCTCGCCCGCGATGTGGCGCGAAATCTTCAAACCGGAATTTCTCGCCGTGTGCGGCCGCATCCGCGAGCACGGCATGAGCGCCTGGATGCACTCGTGCGGTAAAATGACGGACGTGATTCCGGACCTGATCGAATGCGGCGTGAATGTACTCCAGTTCGACCAGTTCCGCCTGCACGGGATCGAGCGCCTCGGCGGGGAGTTCGGCGGCAAGGTGACGTTCATGGGGCCGGTGGACATCCAGCGCACGCTCCAGACGCGAGACGCGCGGCTGATCGAAGAGGAGGCGAGGCTGCTCGTCGAACGCCTCTGGTGCAACGGCGGAGGGTTCATCGCGGGATATTATTGGGGCAACCAGGCCATCGGCCTGACCCCGGACGTGCAGGACATCGCCTGCAAGTCCTTCACGAAATATGGTACGTTCAGGAAGAAATAGATCGCTCTGAAAGGCAACGATTATGTCTCGACTTTGTCTGATCGTGACCGGCTTGCTGCTCCTGGCCGCTCCGTGCATGGCGGAGATCAAGCCCAATATCCTCTTCACCGACCACATGGTCTTGCAGCAGGGCAAGGACATCAATGTGTACGGCACGGCCTCGCGGGGCGAGAGGGTCGAAGTGATCTTCCAGGGCAAGACCCTTTCGACCACGACCGGCTGGGACGGCAATTGGAAGGTCAACATCGGGCAGTTCAAACCCGGCGGCCCGTATGAGATGACCGTCAAGGGCAGCAACACGGTCACGATCAAAGACATCCTGGTCGGCGAGGTTTGGGTGGCGTCGGGGCAGTCCAACATGGCCTGGGGCGTCAACGGATGCACCAACGCGCCTCAGGAGGTCGCCGCGTGCAAGAATCCGTTAATCCGCATGTACAACGTGGCCTGGCACCAGGCGGCGAAGCCTCAGCCGGCATTGCTATGGAACGGTTGGCAGGTGGCGGACGGGGCCACCGTGCCCGGCTGGAGCGCCGTGGGGTATTTCTTCGCTCGCGAACTTCAAAAGAGAATCAACGTGCCCGTCGGAATCCTCAACTCCTCGTTGGGCGGCACGCCGGCGGAGGCGTGGATGAGCCCCGACGGTTTCGATCCGCCCGCCATCCGGCATTACCGCAAGGAGTACGATCAGGCCCTGGCCGACCTGCCCGCGCAGATGCAGTCGTATTTCCGCCAGGTGGATCAATGGAAGCGCCAGGCGGCCGAAGCCGTGGACGCCGGCGCCTACGTGCCGCTCATGCCGCAGGAGCCAAAATTTATACATGACTGCCACTACCCCTGCGTGCTCTACAACGGCATGATCAATCCGCTGGTGGGCTATCGGCTGCGAGGGGTCGTTTGGTACCAGGGCGAAAGCAACGCCGACCGGGCCGTCGAGTACCGCACGCTTTTCCCGGCCTTGATTAACGACTGGCGACACAAATGGGGCGAGGACATTTCGTTCCTGTGGATTCAGCTTTCGACGGTCGCCTACGCCTCGGCGAGCGAACCGTACGAGAGTACCTGGGCGATGCTGCGCGAGGCCCAGACGATGACGCTCAAGCTGCCCAAGACCGGACAGGCCGTCACGTTCGACGTGGGCGACAGCGAGATTCACCCACACGATAAGCAGGACATGGGCTATCGCCTGGCCTTGATCGCGGCGGCCCAGTACGGCCAGGACGTGGTCTTCTCCGGCCCGCTCTATAAGGAAGGCAGTATGAAGATTGAAGACGATAAGATTCGCCTGGGCTTCATCCACGTATGCGGCGGACTGGTGTCGCAGCCGGGGGCGACGCTGGTTCCGCGAGCGGAGGCGCCCAAGGACACGCCGCTGATCGGCGGCGAACTGAAACGGTTCGAGATCGCCGGCGCGGACCGCAAGTTCGTCTGGGCGAGCGCCAAGATCGACGGCCCCAAGGCCGACACGGTCCTCGTCTGGAGCGACAAGGTGCCCAAGCCGGTGGCCGTCCGCTACGCGTGGGCGGAAAACCCCACGGGCGCGAACCTGTTCAACAAAGTCGGCTTGCCGGCCAGCCCGTTCCGCACGGACGACTGGGAATATAAGAAGCCGTAAGCCGCCTTTTGTGGCACCCCCAAGTCTTCTTGGGGGTGTCTTGGCGGACGCGCGTATCCCAGACACCCCCAAGCGGACTTGGGGGTGCCACAAGACATGGCGACAAACAACGTGGCCATGCCACCCTTAGATGGCTGCGGCGAGCTTGTCAAAACCGCCGGTGTCCCTTATGATGCACTTTCGATCCGTATAACCTCAGAGGAAATCATGGCAGAAGATAAGACATCGAACGAGTTCATGGACAAGCTGGTCGCCCTGTGCAAACGGCGCGGGTTTATTTTTCAGTCGTCGGAGATCTACGGCGGCATCAACGGGTTCTGGGATTACGGCCCGCTGGGCGTCGAATTGAAGCGTAACATCAAGGAAGCCTGGTGGCGCGACAACGTCACCATGCGCGACGACATGGTGGGCGTGGATTGCTCGATCATTATGAACCCCAAGGTCTGGGAGGCGAGCGGACACGTCGTGAACTTCAACGATCCGCTGGTGGACTGCAAGGCGTGCAAGGCCCGTTTCCGCGCGGACAAGATTTTTGTCGTGACCGCGACGGAGGGCGACAAGACGCACATTAAGGTCGGCGTGGAATACGACGGCGAGGACACGAAGCAGCTCTTTGAGCTGGCTTTGGCGGCCGCCAACAGCAAGACTCGCCGGCAAGTCGAGCAGCACGCCGATAAAATCACCTTCACGCAGGAACGAGTTGACCGGGTCGCGCCCGGGCAGGGCGTTTGCCCCAAGTGCGGCGGAGAACTCATGGAACCCCGCAAGTTCAACATGATGTTCAAGACTTTCGTCGGCGCGATGGAGGATTCGACCTCCGTTGCGTACCTGCGCCCGGAAACGGCGCAGGGCATTTTCGCCAACTACAAGAATGTTTTGGACACCACGCGAATCAAGCCGCCCTTCGGCATCGCGCAGATCGGCAAGAGTTTCCGCAACGAGATCAATCCGCGCAACTACACCTTCCGCAGCCGCGAGTTCGAGCAGATGGAGATCGAGTTCTTCTGCCACCCCTCCGAGGCGGATAAGTGGTATGAATACTGGCGCGACCGCCGGTACAACTGGTACATCGGCCTGGGGCTGACCTCCAGCAAGCTGCGCCTCCGCCCGCACGAGAAGGACGAACTCGCATTCTACGCCCGCGCCTGCGCCGACGTGGAGTACCAATTCCCGTTCGGCCTGGCGGAGCTCGAAGGCATCGCCAACCGCACCGATTACGACCTTACGCAGCACCAGAAGTTCAGCGGCAAGGACATGACCTTCTTCAATGACGAGACCAAGGAGAAGTACATTCCCTTCGTGATCGAGCCTTCGGGCGGCGTGGACCGCGCGACGCTGGCCTTCCTGTGCGAGGCGTACACCGAGGACCAGGCCCCCGACGAAAACGGCGCCATGCAGACCCGCGTGGTAATGAAGTTCCACCCGCGATTGGCCCCGACCAAAGTGGCCGTCTTCCCGCTGGTGAAAAAGGAAGGCATGCCCGAAATCGCCGCCAAGATTCACCTGGCCTGCAAGGCCGCCGGCCTGACCAGCTTCTACGACGAAAAGGGCGCGGTCGGCCGGCGCTACCGCCGCCAGGACGAAGCGGGCACGCCGTTCTGCGTCACCGTGGACGGCCAGACGCTGACCGACCAGACCGTCACGGTCCGCGACCGCGATAGCCTCAAGCAGGAACGCATCGGCGTGGACAAGGTGGCGCAGTACGTCAAAGAGAAGTTGGGATGAATCTGAGGAATCCCGCACAGTAAGAATGGTACAATACGGCACATAGGAGAAGCTATGACAACTCATGTCTTTACCGCTTTGGTGCAGAAAGAGGGGAAACTGTGGGTTGCCCTATGTCCTGAGTTGGATGTGGCCAGCCAGGGCGATTCCGTTGAAGAAGCTCGCGCGAATCTGCGCGAGGCCGTTGAATTGTTCCTTGAATCCGCCAGCAAGAGTGAAATCCGAAGCCGCCTCCATTCGGAAACGTATTCAAGCCGGCTGGAGGTCAAGGTTGAGTAAGATTCGTCCCATTCCAGGTTGGGGCGCAGTGAAGATTCTGAAGGCACACGGATTCTCGGAAGTGCGCCAGCATGGAAGTCACATTGTCATGCAGCGGAAGATTCCAGGAACCACCGTCACTGTCGTTGTCCCAAATCACAAAGAAATCCGCATGGGAACGCTGTTGTCCATAATCCGGCAGAGCCAATTGCCACGAGACCTATTCGAGACTCGTTGATGCCGTTGTCTTAAGCGGGGATCTTTTCATTTCAAGATGGAACTTCTTTCGGGGCAGCGCGTCTAACATTCCAGGCAAGCTCAAGGAGACACACATGAAGCGCGCGACATGGACTGGAATGCTGGTGTTGGCCGTGGCGACGAGTTGGGCAATGGGGGACGGCATGATCGTGCCCGTCCGGCCTGAGATTCGCGTCAGCGGCAACTGGGCCGTCAAGTATCACAAGGTGAAAATCCGCGTCGAGGACCAGGTGGCCTCGGTGTCGATCGACCAGGAGTTCGTCAACCTGGGCAGCAGCAACCTGGAAGTCGAGTACCTCTTCCCCGTTCCGCCGGACGCCGCGATCGACTCGATGACCCTGATGGTCAACGGCAAGGAGTTCGCGGCCAAACTGATGAAGTCCGACGAGGCCCGGCGGGAATACGAGAAGATCGTGCGGGCCAAGAAGGACCCGGCCTTGCTGGAATACGCGGGGTTCGGCATGATCAAGACCTCGGCGTTTCCGCTGGAGCCCAACAAACCCGCCCAGGTGCTGGTGACGTACAAGAATGTCTGCGCCAAGGACCACGACCTGGTGAACGTGTGGTATCCGCTGAACACCGAGAAGTACTCGGCCAAGCCCATCGAGGAGGTCGAGGTCTCGGTGGACATCCGCTCCAAGGC
>CAZYDC010000122.1:0-11414 GCA_964646065.1 uncultured Planctomycetaceae bacterium
GGGGCTTGGGGGACAGGTCCCCCAAATCTACCCACACAAAACAGCGGGGAGCCAATTATTTATCGCTTTCCTGAATGATGGTAAGTGCTATCTTTACCCTCATGACGAATTTCTGGATATCGTTCTTAAAGAAACCACAATGGGCACTTCGGCCTCTTGGTTGAAAGAAGGCTCATATGGTTATCCTGTACTTAGCTTAAAACTCAGGTCTTTGCTCGGCCCCTATGAAATTCATCCAGTGGCAGGACATCCCCAATAGCCCTGATCGACGTTGAAAATACTGTTTTCTGCGGATGTTGGGCTATCGAATAGTCGCACTTCATGCTTCCGCAGACGGAAGAATGGCAGTCGGCGTCGCCCGCTATTCAATCGTCAATCGTAAATTGTCAATCGTCAATTCCTACAGCTTCCAGGCCTTGGCGAAATTGGCGAAGCTTCGGTCGTACGTCTTCTCGGCCTCGGGCGGGAAGCAGCAGCCCGGAAGTTGCTTGTTCGCCAGGTGCTTCTGAATGCAGGCGCAGCACGCGCCTCGATTCTCGCAGGACGTATGTGTGCAGGTGCAATGCTCGGCGTTACGTTCTCTTTTGCAATCCATCGTCATACCTTTCAGAAAACCACATCCACCACAGAGTCCACAGAGCCAGAAGAAATCATACCAAAGAAGGCCCCGGATAGTTTCCACGATCAACACAAATGGGCATTTTTAAATTCAGTGTCTTTTCCGTTCTCTGCGAACTCTGTGACCTCTGTGGTTAAGCCTTTGCCGTTGCTTTTTCTTTTTCGACCAGCAGATGTTCCAATGCCGCCAAGGCGGAGATGGCCTTGCGGATTTCCTTGATCTCGGTTCGCGGGGCGCGCTCCTCGCTGATGGCGACGATGGCCTCGGCGGATTCCTTCACCGCGTTGACGTTGGCCTTGGCCAGGTCGTCCGCGCGCTGCACGAAATACCCGCCCGCCTGGCGGCAGGCGTAGTCCACGGCCGCCTGAGCGGTCATCCCCTCGCACGCCCGCAGGGCCTCCATGAACCGCTCGATCGGGTTGGGCTGCGCCCCGTTGAGCATTCGGTGTATCTGCCGCGTACTCAGCCCGATCGAGGCCGCGTACGCCTTGATGCCCACCGACTCCACCATGGCCTCGAAGATCTCTCCCGTGCGTTCCGCTGACATGTCGTATATTCCTTTCGATCTGACTTGTTAGCCGGCCCGGCCGGGCCGACAATGCTCCGGTCGCGCGGAGGTCGGCCGGGGGGCTGATCCGCAGTGCGACGCGCCGGCCTGACGGGAACCACCTGTCGGGCCGGCTCACTTTTACCGCAGGCCATGCTACGAAATCCAAGGCGGCACAGCAAGACCCTGACACTCTCCCATGGCCGGTCCAGGCCTATCCGCCGCTGGGCCCGCCGCAGCCCTCTTCGCCCGTCACCTACGCCAGCGCTCAAATAGAACCTGTTTGCCCGCACTGAATACCGTTGGGAAGCCACCCGAACCCGCCGGGAAGCCACCGGAACGCGTTCTACCCAACCGGGAAGCCATTGGAACCTATGTGTTTTCCCATAACTATCTGTAATAAAGGTTGTTATCAATTCCAGACCCTCGCTTCGCGCGTTTTTCGTCGAGTTTGACAGTGTGAGCCTTGGTGTTCTTCGCATCGTCGGGCACCTCATATTCTATTGTCAAACAGCAACAGCGGACTCCAATCGAGCCGCGCGGGGGCGCGCGAAAAAACACGCGCCCCCATAGAAGGACGCGTTTGCGAAAAACGACCCAAAAGAGGGTCAAAAGGGGGTGTTTTTAGGGCGAAAAAATGAGCGGCCAGACCGCCCCGTCAGCGTAACTTGATGGCTTGCCAAGGGCAGAAAAAATATTTCACTTTTCCCGGATTTTTTCGGGCACCAGGCACTCCGATCTGTGAATCAAAGCGCGCGGGATTCGCTGCGGGTCGTAATCACCCACACCCCTTGGGCCGGAGCAGGAGGATTAGTTCGCGAGATGGACGGCGCGCAGCGCGATGGTCATTGTTCCCCCCTAGCGTACTGAATCTAGTGGTGACCCGCTTTTCCTCCACCCGGAACCGCCCGGTTGCCATTTCCAAAACATCATTGCCGCCAAGTCCATTACTGCACTTGCGAGCCGGAAAAGTGAAAATGACCGTGCATCTGTTGTCAGCCAAAGAGTTCAGGAGCTTCCTTGCCGCGTCGCATGACTCAGAACGCCTGCTAAATTTTGAAAGGGGGCGTTCTGATATCGGGGGATACCGACCGGCACCTGTCACCTTCCCGCATCCACCGCGTGCGAGAGTCTCGAGCACATGGTAGAATCTGCTGTAGTGGACGTCAGAATACGGAGGATCGACGAAAACCAAATCTCCTGAACGAAGTGAACGCGCCACGTTAAGGGCATCGCCTGTCCGGCTTGACCCCAGAACAGACGCATGGAGCGGGCACAAGTTGGCCATAGCTTTGGCTGCGTAAAGGGTCGGGTCACGTCGCCATGCTTCACTCAAATATTTGGCTGCGGATCTCGTAGGCTGAAAAGGTTGCGCCGTATGCCCGGGTGCGGCGGCACATTGGCTTGCGGCCATGATAATAGCAGCAAGACAGACAGTCCTGGCTGGTTCATTGGGCGGCAAAGCCTCAAGCATCGCGTCGAAGGTGACAGCCTGGGTAGGGCTGAAGTAATGCCCACCATAGGCTCCCCAGATAACGCCGGATTGCTGTGTGCCCGCGCACAGACTTCTTGCACGGCGACACCAGGTGAAAGTCTTAAGGTCAGAGGTATCGAGTGCCAATGCGGCTTCCCATTGGGGCATGGATTCTCTTCGGATCTTTGTGGATCTAATCCAATCGGCTTCCAGAGGCGCTCGGTCAATCGCCGATGTTCGCTGAATTACAGCACCCGCCAAGATTACAGCATACGATTGGAGGTCTATAGCAAGAACTGGTTTGGGGCAATTCTGGCCTACAAACCATGCCACACTTCCCGCACCGCAAAACAGATCTACTACTCGGTCGTGGTTGGGAGCTTCTGCCCTCAGTAATTTGCCCAGGCCGTTTGCCAACATGGATCTCTTGCTGCCCATGTATTTCATAGGCCAAGACCCCATAAACAGATGCGTTCGCATGAACCCATTGCGATGGCTGGTGCGGCTTGATCCGTCCAAAGGCTTGCATAGCAGCGGTTGCTGGCGTTGCCGGTTCGCCAAACCTCCAGATCATTTAACGCTACCTGGATGTCTGTCCACAAGTCAGGAGTTGAAGGAGCAATCCCCGGCGCCCACAGGCATCTGTCCTCGCCGACAGCAACCCTCCAAAAATCCAGTTGGCTGGGGGTGAACGCCGGTACAGACTTCAGCATTTGTTCACATGCACCAGTTGCGATCCTAAGCAGGAGCGTCGCACGAGAGATTACTTGTTTCTCATGGCCACGATCAGCGGGCTCCAGGGTACCCGAAGCTTCTTTTAGTATGCGAGGAAGTCTCCGCAGCTTTCTCTCGGTAAGGAAAGCTCGCCATTGCTTAGGCGTCCAATCTTGGGGCGAGAGCCCTGCTATCGTTGAATCAACAGCCATCTTGTACAAGTTGCGCCCAGTTGGGTCGCGATGTGTGAAACTATGGGTAGAACCAAAGAGAGCGCAGAGGCTACTTCGCAGAAGATAAACATCAAGCCAACGAAACTTAGAGCTCAGCGTTGGCTCGCACATAAGCCAGAGCTGTCGCACAAAGTCTACTGAGTCCTCCACAACATCTGGACGAGGCGACGTGAATGCGGTCGGCCGATAGCTAGCTACATTGCGCGAGTTGCGGTCTTCCGTCATTCGCAGGAGGTCCAAGCCCCATTGCTTCAGCCAGTTTCTAGCCAGAATAGTGGCAACCGTACCCGTGGACGAGAAAAGATCCACCCACGCCCGTAGTCGTTGCCCGCCGGCAACAACTACGTCAAGAACGAGATCGCTGGCCTTCGGCTGGCTAGCCCAATAATCCAATGCTTCCCACACGAAGGTGTGTGTACCCGACGCCGCAACTAGACTACAACCGCCATGAAGATCCAACACGAAATGCTTTTTATCGAATGCACCAATACCTTCGGATGCCAAAAGCGACATTGCTGCACGCAGTTCGGCATAGTACCCTAGGTGTCGGGCCGCGTCGACATCCCCGCGCAAGCAACATTGGAGGGATCTTCCAAGATAAGACCAACCATCAAGACAATGAGTCGCCGCAGATGCTGCGATGTATTGGCGAAGGTAGCCTTTCTTGACTCTGCTCGGTGGTGTCGTGTCTTGCTTCAGGCGTTCAAGGCACTTGGTTCCGTATCGGTTCCAGGGAAAAAGCCAGCGATTTCTCGGCCATTGACGCGACACCAAGCGAAGGGCGTTCGTCGTGGCTCCACGATCTGCTGACGCCAGCAGCGTTTGGTTTGCCAGAGAAAGAGGCATGTTATTTGTACCCCAATGACAGTTTAACTTCTGCTGCTGCTTTCGCTATGTCCCCCTTACCGGAGGCCAGGTGGTTCAGCAGTTGCTGTCTTAATTCCTTATATCCACCGCTCCCACGGTATGCGGCTTTGAGCAATCGTTGGTCCTGACTTAATTCGGGAGCATCCGATGCTCGCCAGTCGAACGATGCCATGTCCTGCGAGAGGGTTTCCAGAAATTCCCCCAACCCGGTCTTCTTCAGAGACGCCATCGCTTTTGACACTTGAACTTCTATATCGGTCGAGGCCGTGTCTGGCTGGCCCCACTTGGACAAGGCCAACTTGTCTGCTCGCATGTAGCAAAGATCGTTAACGACGTAAAGGAATGCTCGAATTCCCTGATCTTGGTTAATAAGCGTATTGGGCCCGAAGAATGCCATGTCTTTGGCGTCGTTGATCGGCAACAGTGGCTTCTGTTTCCGCAGAACAGTCGCCCAATTTGCCTTGCTCTGCGCCACGGCTTCCCGAAATTGAGTTCCAGCCGCAATGAGGACTGCTGCCTGTTCTGCACGGCTCCAAGGCAGGGCTTGCTCATCGGATCCGACCGGAGCGCCGAACAATCCGCCAATTCTTGAACGCGGTGATTCCCAGCTCTTGATGAACGTCGCCAAGAGCGAGCGGATCCAGGCAGCCTGCGATACCATTAGCCCTTTGGCGCCCGGCTCCCCGAGCATATTAATCCGCTTATGCCATGGGCTTTGAGGACAAGACCATAGGAGATCAACGAGTTCTTGCGCCCGAGCTTCACGGTATATCACCGGACCTTCAAACTTCTGAAGCCAATCCTCGGTACGGAGCAGCGGGTACAGGTCGAAGGCAAGGCTCGCATTAATCCTCTTGGGCTTAATATTGATGGTGTAGAAGAGGTAGGCGACCCAACTTATGTCCAACTCGTGAAAAGCCACTACGGGAAGTTGGAATTCGCCGTCCAGATTCGCCTCCTCAAAAGCCCACAATCTGTGCTGACCGTCAATCACCTCGATCGGTGGAATTGTTTGAGACCGCCAAGAGACGGATTGAAACGAGGCAGGCATATGAATTAAAGGTCGTCCTCCTGGCTTGGATACCTTGACCAGGTCCGATGTCGCTACTGTCTGGCCTCTCCGTTCATCCTTAGGCCCGAGAATATTGACGACTATTGCCGTCGGCAGCCATCCGGGCATCCGCAGATCCTGATATTCCCCCGATTTTCGTTTCGCTTCACTTAGATCGGACCACGGATAGCCAAACTTAATGAATGCGGCGATCTCCTTGGACCTCTCAGGGTCATGGCGCCTTTGCGTCCCAAGGTCTTGTGTGCCACGAGACCGCTCAGCCGTCGTCCGAGGATAGACACCGCAAAGCGATCTGAGCGCCGCGGCAGACATGCTGAACACGTAGAAGCTAGCCGGAGGCTTGCGCCGATGTGCGCCAGGATTCCACTTGATGTCGTCCCATTTCGCCAACCACTGCGGCACCTCGAGTGCCGAGATTTCGGTCGGAACAGCCTTGGACTCTTTCGTTGTCGCCATGGTCACCGCTCCCCTTTCCGGGCTGTTCATACAAGCCGTTGGTAGTTCAGATGATCCTTAACGCAAACATCACACTCGCCTTAGAAGACGCAGACAAGCTTGCCGAGGCCGATTTCCCTGCACGGTCGCCTGATGCGGCATTCCGGGGCAAACCGCCTGAGATACCCATCCCATGCCTGACATGCTACCGGGGTAGAACCTAAAGTCAAACGAATTTCGGTTGCCAACGAGATGGTTCAACCGCGTGCAACATCGACGACTTGCTCACTCTACGCGAGATTACAAATGCGTTGAATCCTCACCGCTCGGCGGCCATGAGGTCGTCGTAGGTTTCGCGGCGGCGGACGACTTGCCATTTGGCGCCATCGACCAGGATTTCGGCGGCGCGGGGGCGGCTGTTGTATTGGCTGGACATGACGAATCCGTACGCCCCGGCCGTGAAGACGGCCAGCAGGTCGCCGCGAGCGACCGGCGGCAGGACGCGGTCCTTGGCGAGGAAGTCACTGGACTCGCAGACTCCGCCGACGACGTCCACCTTGATGCCGCCGGGCGGGGCCTGGTCGATGCGGCGCTGGGGCGGTTGCTCGTTGGGCGCCAGCCTCGCCGGCCAGATGAAGTGCTGGGCGTCGTACAAGGCCGGGCGGATGAGGTCGGTCATGGCCGCGTCGACGATGACGAAATTCCGCTCGCCGCCCTGCTTGACGTAGAGCACTCGCCCCAGCAGGATGCCGGAGTTGGCGGCGATCTGCCGGCCCGGTTCGAGGATGACCTTGAGCCCGCGCCCCATAAGCAAGGGCACGATGGCGTCGGCGTACTTCTGGGCCTCGGGGCTCTTGCCGTGCTCGTAGTCGGCGGCGAATCCTCCGCCGATGTCCAGCGTGTCGATCGTGAATTCCTGCGACCGCAGCCGCTCGATCAGCGCGAGCGTTTTGGTGATCGCCTCGACGTACGGCACCGCCGTGTAGATCGGCGAACCGATGTGCAGGTGAATGGCCTCCAGCCGCACGTGCGGGTCGCGGCCGTACGCATGGAAGAACCGCTCGGCCCGCTCGATGTCCACGCCGAACTTGGTTTCCTTCTTGCCGGTCGAGGTGTAGCGATGCGTTTTGGGGTCGATGTCCGGGTTGACGCGCAGTGCGGCGCAGGCGGTCTTGCCGGCGTGCTGGGCCAGCCGGGAAAGGTTCTCGAACTCGGCCTCGCTCTCGACGTTGAACAGGCCGATGCCGGCCGCGATGGCCTGGGAAATCTCCGCGTCGGTCTTGCCGACGCCCGCGTAGACGACCTTGGCCATGTCTCCGCCGGCCGCCCGCGCGCGGGCCAACTCGCCGCCGCTGACCACGTCGAAACCACTGCCCTCGCCCGCCAGCAGCTTGAGCACCGACAGGTTCGCCAACGACTTGATCGAATAGCAGATCGTCGGGTTCAGCGGCGCGAAGGCCTTGGCGATCTCGCGGTAGTGATACCGCAGCGTCGCCGCCGAATAAATGTAAACCGGAGTCCCCGCCGAGGAGGCGATCTCCTCCACCGGGACCTCTTCACAATACAGCCGGCCGTTCTTGTACTCAAAGTAATCCATGTTGGGTCCGTTCCAAAACTCTTAACATATCGCGCCAACACAAAAAAACATAGCCGCGAATTACGCGGATTACGCGAAAACAACAGCCAGAGAGATTAACGAAAAGAAAAGGCAAGAAACAGCCCGGACGCGAAAACTTCAAAGAGAACAGCGAAGAATCTCGGCAAAGAAACGTCCATTGGCGTTCTTTGTTGTTTTCGCGTCCGGGTTGTTTCCTGCCGTTTACCTTTCAGGTTGTTGTTTTCGCGTAATTCGCGTAATTCGCGGCTAGGTTTTTTTATCGTTCAATCATCCAGCCGGATGGCCGCGTGCAGGTCCAGCCTCGGCAGGGTCAGGTGGACGACGCCGGCCTTGAAGGTGAACGGGATTTTTTTCTTTTCGGGGTAGACGGTCGCTGCCGTCGGCTTTCGGCTGCGCGGGATTCGCACGGGCAGGTTGAAGATCGGGCGAACGTCCTCGATGTCGTGGTAGCGGTCGCCGCACCACATGGTGGGGTCGTTTCCGCCGCTGTGATTGAGGCAATACTGCACCAGATGCAGGACGGCGGTTTGCGGGGCCAACAGCAGGTTGGCCTCGACGTACGCGGGTGCGTCCACCTCGAACGGCGCGGCGGTGCGCTGCGAGATCAGCCGCACGATCATGCGCCCCAGCGGCGAGTAGTTGTGCTGCCAGTACGCCCGCGAGAAGGCGGCCGGCAGGACGATCACGCTGCCCTTGCCGACGGGGCCTTCAACCACGCCGGGGCGGCGAGTGTCGAAATCGGGGTGCAGCACGTTCATGCGGAACACGATTCCCTTGTGCGGGTCCCACTGGGCGATCGGGTCGGCCACGTCGATAACGCGACGCGCGGGCGACGCGGCCAGCCGCCACGAAGGTTCGTGGACCATGATCGCCATCTCGCCGTGGCGCTCGTCGCGATGCACGCCGGCGGGCAGAAGGTAGGTCGCGCTCAATTTGGACGCGCCGACCACGCGGACGCCGGCAGCCCTGAGAATCGCCTTCAGGCCGCCGCTGCGCGACAATTGCTCGGACGCCTCCAGCATGAGCACTCCGCCCTGCCGCACCCAGGCGAGCACCTTGGCCCAGCGGTCGTCCTGCCACAAATCCACCGGCGGCGCCCAGAGAAACTTGTAACCCTCCAGGTCGTCCAGGCCGGTCTCGTCGATAATGTTGAACTGCTGGTGTGCCTCGACCAGCAACTTGCCTGCGCCGGTGACGCACGCGTTGGTCGGGAACGTGTTGTTGTCCAGCACGGCGATGTGCCGCGGCGCCTGGCATCCGGCGGCGGAGGCGACCTCCTCGAACGCGTCCTCGGCCGCAAACGCCTCGCCGATGACCTTCATCGCCTCGGGCTCGACCTTGCCCCACGAACGCGTATACTCGGCCATCTGGAAGCCGATGCCGTTGGCCGTCGCGGCGGCGCACTCGGCTTGCAGGAGCGTGGCGTTCTTGACGGTGGCCTCGCCCCAGCATCCGTTGAACGCGTTGACCATGACCGCCGAGCGCGGGCTCCTGGCCCGCAGGACCCTGGCCTCCAGCCCCGGCGTGAGAATTCCCATCTCCGTGTTCACGTAGGCCAGGTTCGTCTCCATGCCGTCCGACGGGCAGATCGACTCGACCTCGCGCGCGAGGTCCGGGTTGTCCCGCCTCATGCCGAACGACAACTGGATTTTCGGATCGATCGCTTGGCAGGCGTCATAGGCGCGGCGCATCGCGCGGTTCCAGGTCGTGTGGAAAAACGTCGCCCACCTTCGCGGATCGGCCTTCAGCTCGCGGACGTTCATCGCGCTGCCGTATTCCTTTTTCCATGCGGCGCGGCAGCCTTTGCAGGTGCATAGGCCGGAAAAGTTCATCGTGTCCAGACACAGGCCCACAGGCTGGTATCGCCGCACGAGCGTCGTGACGTGCGGAATGAACACCTCGTTCGTGAAGGCCGAGTTGTGGCAGATCGTCCGCCAGGGGAAGCCCTCACGGACCGTCTTGGCGTAGTCGGGATTGTGGACTTCCCAGTCGGGGTGCTTCATGCCCTCGTGGCGATCCGCGAAGACGGAGTAGTACACCCAGGCGCCCAGGCCGCGACGCTTTGCCTCGGCCACCACCGCGCCGGTGAAATCGCCGTCAATATCCTTGTGCTTGTGCCCGCCGGGCAGGTCGCAGAAGCAGTTGCCGAAGTGGTCCTTGGAGAAAAACGCCATGGCGTCGGCCCCGGCCCGGACGCACTGATCGACGATCTGCTTGGGGTCGAACTGCGCGAAACATTTGTAACCGGGATACTCGCCGGTGTGGCAGTCAAGAAAAATCATGTGACGCGGGGCTGGGGGCTTTTCCATTGGGTTTTTCTCTTGGGTTGAGGGTTCTGGTAAAGACAGATTTCGGATCAAGGAGCCAGTGAAAATGCAGGCGCACTTTGGGTGTTGTTACGTCTTGGTATTCCCGGTTGGGCGGTTAGACTTCCTTTTGCGTGGACTGCCAACCACCTTTCCAGGCCACTTCTTCTGAATTTCGCGAAAATGCGCGAAAAGCCTATCCCAATCGTTTCCGCACTCGTCCTCGATCTGCTTGCGCACTTTTCGCACTTCCTCGACTATCGGGTCTTTTGTCATTATTCATACTCCAATAATTCCTCCGGCGTGCAAATAACCGGAGTTGCCGCGCTCAGCCCTAGCAGCCCGTTGAAAAAGGCCATCCGGCGTAGCATGGGCGTCTCGCCCATGAGTCGCATGGGCATCTTGCCCATGTTCTTGGGCATTTGCACGGGCGGGACGCCCGTGAGACTCATGGGCAAGATGCCCATGCTACTTTTTCAACGGGCTGCTAGGTTCAACTCTGCCAGTTTCCGCATTACTCTGCCATTGGCAATGTGACGGCAGTTCCACGTTACCAGATAGTCAACCGCATGAAAGGCCGAAACCGCCAGATGCACCGCATCAACTCTGCCGTTTTCCGGCAATCCCAGTTCAACAAAGTATTTCGACGCCAGCGACTGGACGGCGGCGTCAACAGGCAACAGTCGCATTCCCGCAACAACCTTCATCCTTTTGTCGGCGGCATCCCTGTCGCCGCGGGAAATCTCATCAAGCACGATCAGGGAGATCATCGCGTCGAATTTCGGCAGGTCTCTCTCCCACCATTCCGCCGTGATCTGCTGATGTCCAGCGACAATCAAATCCCGAGATGGCCTGCTCGTCAGGTAGCCGATTACGCTGGTTTTAATGTAGACAGTTGGCTTCACAGCTTCATTATAAGGTTATCCTGGGCTCACTACCATCCAGGAGTCGGCGCCGATTCTTCAATCCGAAATCCGAAATCCGCGATTCTTAGGATTCCATCCGGTAGACTTCCTCGAACTCGACATTCTGGAATCCATCCTGTTTGAAGTCGAGCATCCACTTGTCCCAGCGTTGGGCGACCGGGTTTTGGGAGATGCGTTCCTTGCCGCCCTTGAGGTAGATGTCCGGGTCGTATTCGGTGTAGACCAGCAGGTCGTTGCTGTGCAGGAAGCAGCTCACCTTGGTGATCCCGTTGGCGCGGTAGCAGGCCTCGAGTTCCGGCCAGACGTGACGGTGCGATTCCTTGTACTCTTCGAGCTTGTCGGCCCGGATGCGGCCCCAGAACAGCATTCGCTTAATCATCGTGATCTCCAGTTGGGTTTATCGTTCGATTCAGGGCCAAAGCAGTACCACATTCCGGCGGCGGAGGCAATAGAGCACTTCGCGACGACGGCAACGGAAGTCACCAAGAGCACCAAGTGAAGATTCGGATTATGGTAACGAATTCGCTTCTTCGGTCTGTTCGAGTTTTCTGGTTCTCCTCCAATTTAAGTGGTGGAAAATCGAAGGTCATGCCACATAACAGA
>CAZYDC010000123.1:0-11388 GCA_964646065.1 uncultured Planctomycetaceae bacterium
CGCGCCGTTGGCCAGACCGCTGCCTCGCCTGACCGACGGGCAGTGGACGCCGGGACCGGCCAGCGCGGACAACGAGGGCCAGACGTGGAACGACCCGAGCAAGCTCGAACTGGTGCTGACCTTCCCCAAGCCCACCGAGGTCGGCTGCCTCAGGCTGGTCGGCCCGCCCTCTAACAAGCAGAGCAAGCCGCCCAAGGTGGAGTTCTACTACAATCCGGACGACTTCAAGTTCTCGCTGGTGCTCAGCGACGACGGCTTCCAGAAGGACGTTCGCAAGGTGGACCCGAAGGTGATCTTCGAGGAGACGCCGCGCATGGGCGCCGGCCACTTCTACATGGTCCGCTACCCGACCTGGCGCATCGAGATCGGCGCGACGGCCAAGGAGTTCAAGCTCCTGCTGCGCCCCTCGGACCCCGCGCGCGCGTTTCTGAAGCTCAAGGAGCTCCAGGTCTACGGCCCAAAGCCCGTTGACCAGCTCACGGCCAAGGCTATCGCCGCCGACATCGACGGCGACGGCGCCAACGAGCTGGTCCTGGCGACATCGCAGAAGGAGCTGGCCGCCTACGACGCCACGGGCAAGCAGCTCTGGCATCACGTCTATGACGGCGACATCCACGACATCATCGCGGACGACCTTGACGGTAACGGCAAGAGGGTGGCCATCGCCCTCCTGGACACCGAGAAGCTCCACCGCGTCAATGGTGACGGCGCCGAGCGGGCGGTCGCGGACATCAACACGGTCTGCACGCGCGGCGTGAACATCTTCTCGATGGCGGCCTGGTCGCCCCAAGGGCCGGGCAAGAAGGAAGTCATGCTCTGGTGCGGCGAGCCCTCCTCCTTCAAGGTGCTGCCGGATGGCGCGGTCAAGGCGTCCAAGGCGTGGGGGCCGCAGGCGTCGCTGCGGCTGGCGAACTTCTATCCGGGCGAACCCGAGGCGATGTCGCAGTTGAGCTCGGGCGGCCTGATGATCCTCTCGCCGCGGTGCGACAAGGACGGCAACTGGCTCATCGTCGGCAACCGGGCCGTCACCGGGAGCAACTCCGGAAACGAGGCCTGCCCGCCCGGCGTGCTGCGGCAGTTCTGCCAGATATTGCCCGTTGAGGCCAAGGGCTCCAAATGGCTGGTGGGCGCTGTCGCCTCCGGGCTGAATTGCTACCCGGTCGAGTCCTTCGCCAAGGGCGCCAAGGAGGAGGGCTGGCAGTACAACACTGGCGGGCCTTGCGGCGTGGCCGTGCTTGCCGAGGACATTAACGCAGACGGCGTGCCCGAGGTGCTCTTCGCGCGGCAGGATGGTTTCATCAACGTCTTCCGCCTGGCGGATGGATTCGAGCTCGGCCGCATCAGCGTCGGCGAGCCGATCATCGGAATGGCGATGGTTAAGGTCGCTGACGGCAAGCAGTGCCTGGCCGTCTGCACGAAGTTCAGCGTGCAACTGTTCGCCCCGGCCGCGACGGGCGCCGCCCAAGCTGCATTCGCAGGCGCCGGCCTGACTCGAATCGGCAAGAACCCGCTGCCCGCGACCGCGGCCGCCTTCGCGGGACCGGGCGGTCCGAACAAGGACTGCGTTTTCGTCATCGACTCGGCCGGTGCGGTTACGGTTTTCACGCCCAAACCGCACTGAGAACTGCCCGGCAAGTCCGCCGGGTCCGCGAGTTTTTGTATGCTGCCCCGATCCACTGTATCACGGAGTAACCGATGGAAATGCTCGTCAGGCGAACACAGGATTTCGAGCTCACCGGCCGCGGTGACGCGCCGGCCTGGGCCAGGACCGAATGGCATGAAGTTCAGCACGTGGAGAACGGCCCTGCCATGTATCCCACGCGCGTGAAGGTCCTTTACGGCGATACGGGCATCTATTTCCTGTTCGACTGCAAGGACCGGATCCTCAGCGCCACGCGCACGCGGGACAATGACGACATCAATCTGGACGACGTGGTCGAGATATACCTCTGGCCGGACGAATCGAAGGTGCTCTATTTCGAGCACCAGGTTTCGGCGCTGAACGTGGAGCTTACGCTGATGATCCCCAACCATGAGGGCACATTCTTCGGCTGGGCGGCGTGGCACTACGAGGGGCCGCGCCGGTGCCGGCATGCCGTCATCGTGGCCGGCGGCGAGCGGAAGTCCATGGCCAAGATCGACGGATGGATTGCGGAGACGTTCGTTCCCTTCGCACTGCTGACGGGGTTGGGCAACTCCAAGCCGGCGCCCGGCATGAAGTGGCGGGCCAACATGTACCGTCAGGATTACGACGATGGTCACAAGACGCAGTGGGCCTGGTGTCCGGACACGGGCGGCAAGTTCCACGACTACTGGCTATTCGGGACGATCGTTTTTGAATAGCCTCCCGACGACATAGCTCAAAGACGCTGTCGTTTTCTCACTTCCCCCCGGCGACAACGGTTTCAAGACGTTTCCTGGCTTCGATAATCGGCGGCTGGTTCCACTCGACCTTGAGGCTCCTGGTGTAGAAGTCCAGGGCGCCCTTGAAATCTTTTCGTGTCTCAAGGATTTGGGCGATTCGGTTATACGGCAGGGGTGTGGTGGCTCCGGCCTGCACCCAGGCCTTGTAGGCCTCCAATACGATGTCCTCATCGCCGGCCTTCTCGTAGAGATCCAGAAGGGCCTGCTGGGAAGTTGTGAACGTCGGATCGATCGCGACCGCCTTCTTGACAACCTCGAGGGCTTCCTTGTCTTTCTTGTCGGTTGCGAGTCTGGCTGCCTGCGTCAGCAGGTCGCGGATTTCGACCAGGTTCTTTGGCGCATCGGCGCTCTGGCCATTTGCGAGGGCGGCAGTGATGGCGACCAGGATCGGCACCGCCTCGCCTGCGGGGTTGCTGAACCGTACGGCCTTGACGGGCTGGTCGGGTCTGGGGTTCACCCAGAGCATCCTGAAGACGCTGATGGTCGGGAACATGGGGCACTTGCCTGTCCATGCGAAGTTGCTCGTGGTGCCTTTCTCGCGAAGGAACAGTCCGGGCGGCACGGTCCAGTCGTATATGTTCTCGCCGGTGCGCAGCGGAACGTCGAACGTGCTGCCGTCGGCGTACTGGATTTGATACAGGCCGGTCAGGCCGGGGCCGGCATAGGCGGCGGAGTGCAGGAAGTAGAACCCCTGGGCCTTGTAGCCGATCGGGATGGTGACTTCCCTGGGCATTTTGTCGCTGCCCGGCTTGCTGGTGCTGATGTTCGCCAGGACGATGCAACTCTTTTCCTTGTCGATGACGAAGGGCACGCCCTGGAAGAACTGCTTGCCGGTTGGGAACGTGCGCATGTCGGCGGAGGGTCCCTGGTCGCTCCAGCCGCCCTTGCCGTCGTCGGCGACGTCGTCATACAACGTCCGGTTGGCGAAGGCGGTCAGATCGAGGGGTTTGTACGTCACGTCCTTGGGCAGTTCCCGCGGCGCGGCGATGGGTGCGATCTGGACGCCCAGCCCTAGCAGCAGCGAGGTCAACTGGCGCCGGGCATACTTGCCCAGGCGTTCGTTGTCGGACATCCAGCGGCGCTGGTCGATGACGAGCTTGCCCTTGGACGCCTCGATGCTCAACATCGCGCCGGGGTAAACCAGTTCGCGGGCATCGGTGGCGGAAACGGCGTAGTCCTGAAGCGGTTCGATGGTCAGAGCGGGTTCCTCGGCCTGGAAACTGGCCGACTCGACGGTCTCATACCGCTTGTAGTAGATGTCACAATGACTGATGCCGGCGGTGAGCTTGTCGAAGCCCACACGGTAGCCGCGGCCCATCCACATGTCATACTTGGGCACGGTGATCGTGACTTGTTTTCCGGCCAACCTGGTCAACCAGGCCTCATCGCCCGGCGTCGCGCCGGCAACGACCACAGTCGCTCCCTCGCCAATCGCCTTGGCCCACGCCGTGGCCTGCTCGTCCGTCGGCCTGGTCGTCGCGTCAACCAGCACGACGGACTTGCCGTCGAAAACGGCGTCCGGTTTCACCAGGTCGAATGAAGCGCCGGCCTGGCGGAGGGCGTTATGAATGAGACCGTCTGCCTTGGCGACCACTTGCAGCTTGCCCGTCGGGGCGAGGAATGGTTCGTTCCCGCCAAGGTAGTTCAGCGTGCGGCCCAGAAGTTCGCGGGCCATCGGTTCGTCGTTGAAACTTCCAATCAGCGGCAGTTGGCAAATGATGTACCGGCCCTTGCCGCGGAAGAATTCCATCATTTCCACCCATTCCAGGCCGATGTCAGTCCCGCTATCGATGAGCGTCAATGCGGGTCCGCCGTCGGGCTTGTTGTACGCGCCGCGGGCGACGACGCGATCCGGCCCCCAGAAGTGCAAATCCCATGACGTGATGCCCTCCAGGATCGGGTGCGTGGCCATCCGCACGAAGGTCTGGCTGTACCATTCGCGCGAGTCGATTCTTGTGGCCGCGGGCAGGCCCACCGGCGAAGTCGTCTGGGCCAGGATCAGCACGCTCGCGCCCTCGGCGGCCAGGCCGTCCAGCCTGGCGACGGCCGATGCGTTGGTTTCATCCAGCGCACCTTCGCCCACGACGATCAACATTTCCAGCCGGGCATGATCCATCTTTTCGAGCACGTTGAGGGAGGCCACCGTGTCGAACACGATACCGGCCGCCTTGAATGTCTCCGCCGTTTTGCCCTTGGGGTCGAACAGGAAAATGTTTTTAGCCGCGTTGACAGTCTTGGGTCCTCCAAGGCCGCGCGGCCCGGTGGGGCCCACGGACAACGTTGCGTTGAGACCGGCTTTCGGCGCGGCGGCGGAAGGCTTGTCCGGCCAGACCTCGATGTCCCGCTGCTCGCCGTATACGAGTTTGCCGCCCGTCTCCAGCCGCGTGTCGAAAACGAAGGTGGTTCGCTTGTCCACGTCGGGTAGCTTGAACGAGAGTGAATCACGCTTGAGATCGCAGGGCGCCATTTTGTAGTCCCTCGAGTCGCCCGCGACGGCCTTGCCGTCAGGACCGGTAAGCGACCACTTGAACGTCATGTCGGCCGGCGTGTACACGTCGTTGAGCACGTCGTACTTCATGTTCATCGTCCGGCTCGAGAACCCGTGGTGAATCACCTCCGGCAGGATGAATTCCTGGAGCACGTAGCCCCGATGAGACGCCCCCAGGACCGCGTACGAACTGACGGACGTCGTGCCCGCGTCGCGGTGGCCGTCCAGGTTGTTCTTCCAGAACCACACCGACGGGCCGGAACAGTCCATCGCCGGGGAGAGCACGTCCTCGTCGCCAAGCAGCCGGGTGAATCCGGGTGGCATCAGCGAGCCCACCTTCCAGAGGTTCTCCGTGTTCATGAACACCTTCTGGCCGTAGTTTATGAAGAAGTCGTCGTCGTAGAACGGGCTGAAGCGAATTTTCTGGCCGGGCTTGAAGTCGCCGTCGAGCGGCCTGTAGAACCCGCCGTCGGGCAGATAGGTGCTGTGGCCCTGCAGATTGTAGCCGCACATCGGCGGCTGGACCGCCCAGGTAATGTAGTGTCCGCAATAACTGTTGTGCAGGCCTCCCAGGTCGCCGTCTCCGTTGAAGAACGTCCAGCGGGTCGGATCGTGTTTGAGAAGCGTCTCGCTCATGTGTTCAAACCGCCTGGCGCCGGCCTTCATGTCGGATCCGGCGTAGGGCAGAAAACAATACCACTCGTTGGAAAGGTCCCACGCAACGATGCACGGATGGTTCATGCATCGCTTGAGGCAGGCGATCATGTTCGTCTCGGCGGTTTCCCAGTATATGTCGCGCTTGACGTTGTGGTCGCTGGGCTGGTTATAGACGCCCGAGATGGACTCGGACGCGGGCAGCCCGATCTCGTCCATGTAGTCCGGCATCATGGCGCCGCGGTTGATCTGGAAGTCGCTTTCAACGCCGAGCACCACGGCGCCCGTGATGCCCTTGAACTTGGCGACGTGCCCGTTGTAATACACGCTGGCGCCCTCGATCCAGCTCTCACGGAAACCGAATCGATCGCGGGAAACGTCCAGTGTCTTGCCAGTTTCCTTGTCCGTAACCGTCACCCTCAGCACGTACATGAACGGGTCTTGCGGACCGTAAAGGTGTGCGTCCGGCCAGGGCTTATCGAACGTGACTTCCTCCGCCTTGCCGGTTTCCAGCGAAAGCCCTTTCTGGCCCAGGTCGAAAACGTCCTTGTCGCCGTCGTTGACGACGGCTTTGACCACGACGTCGGTCGCCTTGGGGCTGTGGTTCACCACGTTTATCCGCGAGGCGAGGCTCTTTTTGCGATACGACGGCATGACCAGAACGTCCTCGGAAGAAATAGCGGGCGAGACCTCCAGCGATATCTCGTCCATCCTCAGGGCGGATTCGCCCTCGCAACCGGGCGCGTCGGAGTACAATCGCGAGTAGACCGGGTTCTTCGGGTTGACGTAGGCGGGGTCCATGATGGCCAGGAGGTCGCGGAGGACAATGACGATTTCATTCTTGCCCGGTTTGAGGACGCCCGCGAGGTCCGCGATCAGCGGGGCGCTCTCGCCGCGGACGTTGCCGACCTTCTTTCCGTTGACGTACGCAGTGGCCTCGTCGCTCACATCCTTGATGACAAGGCGGCAGGAACCGCCGGCCATGTCGGCGGGCGCCTCGAAGGTCCGCCGCAGATACGCGCCGCGCGGGCGAGGCGTCATGTTGATGGTGAACAGGTAGCCCAGCGGCACGCCCTGCGGGATGAACTTGATATCGGCCGGTGCGGGCATCGGCGGGTTCAGGTCGGTCGTGAGCCCCATTTCCCACTGCCCCGACAGCAGGCAGACCTGATGCGAGGTTTTCGCCGGGTCCAGGAAGTACACTCTCCGGTGATACGCGTGGTTGAACGAGTCCGGCCAGGGAATGGATTGGCGCAGGCCGGGGAAGAGCGACACGGTATCCGCCTCGGGGTAGCCGAGGTCCGGCGGGTTGACTGCGTGAACCGTGGCGTGCATGGAATAGGCGGGCTCGTCCCAAAGGATATCGAAGGCAACCTTTCGCGTGATTCTCTCGTGCGGCTGGAGCGTGATCTTGCCGGAATCCTTCCCGACCACCTTGAGGTAATAGCTGCGGAGAACGCACTCGTAGTCAACCGTCACCGGCACGGGCAACGGGTTGGCGATACGGCAGAGGGCGACGGCCTTGCCGCTGCTGTCGCGAAGGAAGTCGTCAGGTGACTTGGCGAGCTGCTGCTCTCCCCATCCGCCGCTGTCCAACGGAATCGCCTGCCCCTTAGAGTTGACGAATTCACAATGCGCATTGATCCTCAACGCAGTGGCGGGCCAGTGGTATTGCTGGCCGTAATTCGTGAACGTCCGGTGTGCGCCGCGGAGAGGCTCTTTTGCGTGCAGCACAAGCCTGACGGCCGTCAGAGGCGCATTCGCCGGCGGGATGATCGCGATTTCGTCGCCGCCTTTGAGCGATTCCGCGGCGGCCGCCTGCAACTCGGCCAGCCATACGCCCGGCGCGATCTGGACCGGATCGCTGAGCGTCGAACACTGGATCACCCGTCCATTGAGATACACGGCGTTGAACGTGGCCGGCGCCTCCACCTTGCCATCGTCGCAGCGGTAGAGCACGCCCACGAAGTACTTGCCGGGCGCAATCTCGCCCAGTTTCCAGAATAAGCCCAGGTTGGGGCGCACTCCAAGAGGCACGAAAACCTGCGGGATCGTGGCGACGGTCAGCCCCTTGACGTTCCAGTCATTTTCGATCTTGAAGTCTCCGTCGGTCAGCAAGACCTTGGCGGAGCCGGCTTCGTAGACGTAGTCGCCCTGCTCATCAGGCTTGGCTTCATACTCGCCCAGCTTGCTGAGCGGGACCGAGCCCAGGAGCTTGGCCCGCTCGGCCTTGACTGCCGCGGCGATGTCCGGTTTGGGCACCTGGGCAATCGCGGAAATCCACGGTCCCGACAAGGCCGACATCACGGCAAGCACGCCCGCAACGACCAAGACAGTCCGATGCATCTTCATGGCAAGTTCCTTGAAGGTTTCGTGATTCAACATAAACGTCGCTTGCGACAGGCTATTACTAGAACACACGGGAGAGGTTGTCAGCGAGAATTTCATAAATGAAATTCCCATAGTGTCTGAAGATCTTGCCCTCATGGATTCCAAAGCACTTGCGATCATTGCCGGGTGCAAGCCTTTGTGCAGGATTCCCACATGGACGAAGCATGTAATATCACGCCCAAGCCCGGTAGAATCGTGAACATCGCTGGCGGTGGTCGTCAGCGAGGTCATCTGGGAAATGGCAGCTTGGAATGTCGCGTTACGGAAAGGCATGACGATGCGCTGTGTGAATACCGTGGTGACGATCGGAATCCTGCTGGCGGCTGGTTTCGCATTGCCCGCCTTTGGGCAGTCGGCCGGGCCGAAGACTTACTATGTCGATGGGGCCGGGCCGGGCGCGGCGGACACCAACCCCGGAACCGAGGCCTCGCCGTGGAAAACGCTGCACCGGGTCACCACGGCAAAGGAGCTCCAGCCGGGCGACACGGTATCCATCAAATCCATTTTTCGCGAGCGGATGACCATCAAGGTCGGCGGCGAGGCGGGCAAGCCGCTGTGGTACGAATGGGTGCCGGCGCAGAAATACTCGCCTCGCGACCCAAATCGCATGGAGAACGTGGAGGTCACTCCGGACGTCGCCTACGGGTACAAGGACGGAATGGCCATGACCTTCGACGTGCTCAAACCCAAGCACGGCGCCAACGGGGCCGGAATCCTGGTTGTAATGAGCGGGGCATGGTACTCCGGCCACTATACGATCGAGCAGTGCGTGGAGTCGTGGGAACTCCTGCTGGCCAGGGGCTTCACAATGTTCATCGTGTATCATCCCAGCGGAACGAAGTATCTCCTGCCGGAGATCGTGGACTCCATGCACCGCAGCGTGCGTTTCATTCGTCTCAACGCCAAACGGTTCGGGGTCGATCCCGACCGGCTGGGAGCGGTCGGCGGCAGTTCCGGCGGGCACCTGTCGCTGATGCTGGCCACCACCGCCGACGACGGCGACCCCAAGAACGCAGACCCCGTGCTGCGTGTCAGCGACCGTCTGGCGACCGTGGTCGCCTACTTCCCGCCCACGGACATTCGCCCCTGGTTCAAGACCGACCGGTGGAAAGACTACCTGGCCTTCCGCTTCGACCCGGCCATCGCGGGGGAATACTCCCCGGCCTTGCACGTTTCGGACAAGACCTCGCCGATGCTCCTGATCCACGGCGACAAGGACACGGGCGTGCCCCTGGAACATAGCGAAAAGATGTATGCCGAACTCCAGAAGAATCACGTGCCCAGCGAACTGATCGTGGTCAGGGGCGGCGGCCACGGATTCCGCGGCATGGATGATTGGAGCGCCATGGTCGCCCGCGACGCCTGGTTCGAGACGCACCTGTTGCCGCACAAACCATAGGAATGCAAGACAGGCGGGCGGCGCTCGCAGGCGACACGTACATCAACGGCACCGAGTTGATCAAACAGCTCGGAACCGGCAGGACGACGCTGGCTTCAAACCTCGATCTGGTATCTTCTCATCGTCTGGCCGATCTGGCGGAGGACGAGGGCCTCGTGCGGATGGATGTCGCCAAACGGGCGGGGGCCAACGTTCAGAGAAAAGACGCCCTGACGACTGCGGGCCTTGAGGTAAGTCTGAAGGACCGTTTGGGCCGACTTCACCTCGTGCGAGCGAGGCGCATAGGCCCACCCGCCGTTGAGATTCCACCACACCGCCCGCGGCTTGTCGCCGATCTGGTTGGTGTTGAAGACGAAGGTGTTCTCCCCGGGCATGTCCAGTTCCCACACCTGGTAGTCCTCGCCTTTAAGCGGCGGCACATGAGAGTTATTGGCGACGACCGCGTTGGGCTGAAGCGTGTGGATCAGGTCATAGGTGCCGGCCAGGTCCCACTGGCCGCCGGCCGGGAAGTAGTTCAACTCGTCGCCCTGGAATTCCTGCCGAGGCCAATACCCGTCGAAGAACACGCCGCCGACCTCGCCGTATCGCGTGAGCAGTTCGCGAAGCTGTCCCTGGTAGTAGGCAACGTACGCCGGCCAGTCGTTCTTGTAGGCCGGGTGGATCCAATCCAGCAGCGAATAGTAAAAATGGAGCTTAAGACCCCGGTCGCGAAGGGCAGGCGCCAGCTCGGCGATGACGTCCCGCTTGAACGGGGTGTGGGTGATCTTCCAGTCCGTCAGGTCCGTGTCCCAGAGGCAAAAGCCGTCGTGGTGCTTCGTTGTGATCGTCAGGAACTTCTGGCCGCTTTCGAGCATCAGGTCGGCCCATTCCTCCGCGTTGAATCGCGTGGGATTGAAGACCTTGGCCCGCTGACGATACTGATCCAGCCCGATTCGCTCGTTGAAATAGACCCACTCCCCGCGGCCATGGATGGAATACAGTCCCCAATGCATGGCCAGGCCGAACTTGGCCGCCGTGAACTGGGCCAAGCCCTCGGGACTGGCCTGGAGACGGGCGGAGGAAGTGTCCTCAATGTTGTATTGCTTTGCCACGATCATGTTATTCTCCTGTATTGCGTTCCTTATAGTGTGACTGCCCCCGTCGCCGCCCATTGTGAGCCGCGAAGGAGGCACCGCTGGAAGGGAAGGTTCTCAAACGTCGTCATCGGGCCTTCGGCCCACACATGGCCCAGGATCATGTGGAAGATCCGCCCGCGGCCGTACTGCGCGGCCAGCATCACAGGCTCATGCCTGCCCGTGCCTCCCTTGGCCGGATCGGACCAGGCGCGGGCGAGCACCTGGAACGGCGCGTCATGCATGTGCGTCAGGCGATGGTACAGCTCGTCGGTGATCTCAAAATCCGCCAGGCCCTTTGTGACCGGGTGATCGTGATCGACGATCTCGACCTTGAACGGATGATACCAGCCGTGCCCGGCGCCGTCGCGCCACAGAAGGCCGGCCATTTTCTCGTAGGCCGCCCAACCGGCGAAGGCATTGTCGGCCGCGTGAAGAATGACCAGGCCCGTTCCGCCGCTGACGGCGGCCTCGAAATTCGCCTTGGCCGCCTCGCTCCAATCCGGGCCGTTGTAGTCCGAGAACAGCAGCGAATACTGGGCCAGATTCCCCGCGTCGGCCAGGACGGCCGAAGGATCCTCCGTCGAGACGACCTGAAATTTGCCCGAGGCTTCCAGAAGATCGCGGATAAACGGGCTGGACCGCTTCCAATCGTGATTGTTCTGGCCGCTCAGCAGCAGCGTCTTGATCATCATGGTTCTCCTTGCTTAATAGCCGATTACGGTGTGTGAGTCGTATTCGACTTGCACACGGAATCTTCGCCTTTGCCGTAGGATGCACGTTCGATCATCATAATTTGAAAAACCTGTCCGGTCAAATTCGTCTCGCCGCGTTCCGGGATCCCGTGTGCAGAGAACACCCAACCCGTCTAGCCTAGCTCGCGGCGGAGTATTTCCTGGTACGCCTGGACCGCCTTGGTG
>CAZYDC010000124.1:0-11384 GCA_964646065.1 uncultured Planctomycetaceae bacterium
ACTGCATTCCCTCGACCAGCTCGACCTCGGTGGCCAGGCTCTTGCCTTCCTCGACCGTGATCACGCCGTCCTTTCCGACCTTGTCCATCGCCTCGGCGATCATCTTGCCGATTTCCTCGTCCTGGTTGGCCGCGCAGGTGCCCACCTGGGCGATCTCCTTGGAGGACTTGATCGGCTTGCACAGCCGCTTGAGTTCGGCGACGATGACCTCGACGGCCTTGTCGATGCCGCGCTTGAGCTGGTTGGCCTTGGCGCCGGCGGTGACGTTCTTGAGGCCTTCGCAAAAAATGGCCTCGGCATAAATGGTGGCCGTGGTCGTGCCGTCGCCGGCGACGTCGGAGGTCTTGGAGGCGACTTCCTTGACCATCTGCGCGCCCATGTTCTCGGTGGGGTCTTCGAGCTCGATCTCCTTGGCGACGGTGACGCCGTCCTTGGTGACGGTCGGCGAGCCGTAGGATTTCTCCAGCACGACGACGCGACCGGTCGGGCCCAGCGTGACCTTGACCGCCCGGGCCAACAACTTCACGCCGCGGCGAATGCCCTCGCGGGCCTCTACATCATACGTGATCTTCTTCTTTGCCATTTCTTTGTGCTCCTATTTGGTTTTCGATTCAATTTCGTTGTAATGGTGGCATGGCAACGTTGTTTGTCGCCATGCGATGTCCGCAAAAACCCGGACATGGCGACAAACAGCGTCGCCATGCCACCAGACTAATCCAGGACGGCCAGGATATCGGTCTCGTCCATCAGCATGTACTCTTCGGTGCCGACCTTGATCTCGGTTCCGGCGTAGCTGGCGAACAGGACCGTGTCGCCCTTGGCGACCTGGAACTCGGCGCGTTTGCCGTCTTTGAGCAGCCTGCCGTCGCCGACAGCCAGTACGGTGCCCTTCTGGGGCTTTTCCTTGGCGTTGTCGGGCAGGATAATGCCGCCCTTGGTCTTGTCTTCCGCTTCCAGACGCTTGATCAGAACCTTCTCGCCCAGCGGACGAATCTTCGGTGCAGCCGGTGCAGCCTTTGCCATTTTGCGACTCCTTATATGTTTGACGTTCCAAAAAAACAATTTCAACACAGAGGACACAGAGGTCACAGAGAAAGAAAGACTAATTATCTTTTCTTATCCGCGATCCTGTTTTTCTTCATTACGTCTCTCAGTGGTCTACGCGTTTTCGCAATGCTTCTTCGCCGTTTCTTCGCTTCTCGCTCTCACTCGTCTTGACTGTTTCTTCGCCGTTTGAATCTTTGTCTCTCTCTGCGTTCTCTGCGACCTCTGCGGTGAATCTTCTGTTACTCATCCAGCCCGTAGCGGAGCATCTGGTCCAGTCGGACCATCATACGCCGGATCTGCCGGAGCAGTTCCTCAAGCTCCAGTGGCCTGGCGACCACGCTGAAGGCCGTCAGCCGCAGGGCGTTTTCGAGCGTGCGGCGATCCACGCCCGTGGTCACGACCACCACCGGCAAGGCCGAATCGACCCGCCGGATCATCCGCAGGATGTGCATGACATCCAGGCCCAACTGGGCCCGGTCGTCCAGCACGGCCGCGTCGGCCACGCCCGACTTCACGACCTGAAGCAGTTCGTTGCCGCAACGGACCTGGTAAGTCCGCAGCCATTCCGGCCCGACGATCTGCTGGAGGGCGTCCTGCCAGACCTCGGCCTCGCCGGTAACGACCAGCCCAAACGGATGCTTGCGTTCATTTAACGTCGCGACCATACTCGTCCATCGCCTGTCGCGTCCATCCTTCGGCCCACCGGCCCGCGAATGCCGAATGGACTATAACCTGTCTAACTGATTGCAAAGGCAGTGCCAGCAACATTAGCCGATGATTTGACAGTCACTTAGCTGTTTGGGCCTCCTTGGACCGACCTGCCAATTCCTGCCTAGAAAGGTCCGCCACGAGCCAACTTGCACTATTTGGCAGGCTGAAGGGTGCCATTTGGGTGCCATGCCCAAGTCTGCGCGGGCATGTCTTGGGCCGGCCTAAAGACATGCCCGCGCAGACTTGGGCATGGCACCCGGAATCATGCACCCCTGATTGGTGGTTGCACTCGCCCCGCCAATGTGCGACAAATCGCTCACACAAAACCTTTTTATAAAGGACTCGCGTATGCCGATCAGATTCGCCCTGCTGCCGCTCTTACCGGTTCTCCTGCTGCTGTCGTGCGTCAATCCCCACCAGAGCCCCTCGCCTGTGCCGCCCACCGGGCACGTGTATTGGGTCGATGGTTCCTCGCCGGCGGCCGCGGACACCAACCCTGGCACCGAGGCCAAACCCTGGAAAACGATCGCGCGGGCCGGTATCGCGAAGGAGCTCCGGCCCGGCGACACCGTGTACATCAAGACCGGCCTGTATCGCGAGGGCGTCAACATCACCGTCAGCGGCCAGCCCGGCAAGCCGATCACCTTCGCCGCCGCCCCGGGCGCGTACGTGGTCGTCAAGGGGTCCCGGAGAATCAGCGAGACCGACCAGAACCGATGGACCCTCCTGTCCGACCAGAAAGACATGAAGGAGCCCTACCCCAACGCCTTCAAGCGGGTCTGGCGAATCCACCTGGGCGACGAGTATTTCGCGGCGATGCCCAGCAAGTCCGACTGGTGCCTCACACAGGTTTTCTTGAACGACCTGACGCCGCTCCAGATGATCGGCACGGACCACTTCTACCCCGACAGCGATTGCATTCGCCCGATCGGCAAGGGCCTGGGCGACATGATCGACAACTCATTCTACTACGACCCCGCCGACAAGAGCCTGTACGTCAAGGTCGGAGGCGAGCCGGGGTGGTACGGCATGGAGGTCGGCGTGCAAGGCTACGTCCTGAACATCCAGAATACGCACGACATTGTGGTTCGCGGCCTGGACATGCGGCACAACCTGCACCCGTGCATCTGCAACATCGGCGGGTGCGAGCGGGTGACCGTGGAGGATTGCCGGTGCCGGCTGTCGGACTTCGGCGGCATGGGCGTATGCGGCTCGAAGAACTGCACCGTGCGGCGGTGCGATCTGTCGTTCAACGGCAACACCGGCCTGGACCTGAACACCACGGAGAACGTCACGGTCGAGGACTGCACGCTGACGTTCAACAATTACCGGCATTTCAACCCGGGCTGGCACTGCGGCGGGATGAAGAACATCCCGAACAATCGCGGGTCGATCATCCGGCGGAACGAGGTCGCGTACACCTATGACGGGCCGGGAATCTGGTTCGACGGCGCCAGCCACGGCTTCGACAACTGGGATTATCAGATCCTCGACAACGTCTGCCACCACAACGGCGGCGACGGCATCTTCTCGGAGATCAACCAGGGCGGCGGCATCATCGCCAACAACCTGACGTACGCCAACGCGGGGCACGGCATCTACGTCGCGGGTTCGGCCAAGGTCTGGGTGGTCAACAACACGGTGGCCGACAACGTCGCCGGGATCGTCCTCATGCCGCGCGACGGTTTCCCCCTCCAGCACGACCGCGTGCTCAATAACCTGATGATCCGCAACTACATTGCCACCGACACGCTGGCGACCGGCTGCGACTTGACGCTGTTCGCCTACCCGCCGCTCCAGGAGGAAAAGAACAACCCGCCGCTGACGCAGGCCCAGGCCGACAACCTCAGCGATTTCAACGTCTTCGCCGACAACCATTGGACGCCCACCCTGCGCCACCATTGGAACCCCAACAACACCCTGGCCGACTGGCAGAAGAAATACGGCCAGGACCTGCACTCCCGGCAGATGCCCGTGCCGTTCGAGCGCACCGGCCTGGGGTTCAAGCTGCTGAGCACCCAAGGCCTGGACTTCGCCGCGCCCCTGCCGCCCGAATGCAAGTGGCGGCCGAGCAACCCCAAACGCGTCGGGTCCACGATCACGCAATGGCCCTAACGAGAAGGGTGCCATGCCCATTTCGGGTGCCATGCCCAAGTCTGCGCGGGCATGTCTTCCACGGGGCCTAACAGCCCGTTGAAAAAGGCCATCCGGCGTAGCATGGGCGTCTCGCCCATGAGTCGCATGGGCATCTTGCCCATGTTCTTGGGCATTTGCACGGGCGGGACGCCCGTGAGACTCATGGGCAAGATGCCCATGCTACTTTTTCAACGGGCTGCTAAGACATGCCCGCGCAGACTTGGGCATGGCACCCGATACGGCGCTCGATACGGCGCCCAAAATAGTACCCGACAATTGACGAGTCCCCAGGCACCACGTATGCTCGAAGTCCCGAACAAAAGGAATCGTAATATGCGAACGAAAACTATCGCGTTGCTTCTTCTGACCCCCGCCCTGCTGGCGCTCTCCTGCCAGAAACCTGCCGCGCCGGCGGCAACGGGTTGGCCCGCGCCCACAACCGGCCACATGTATTGGGTGGACGGCGCTTCGCCGACGGCCGCGGACACCAACCCCGGCACGGCGGCCAAACCCTGGAAGACCATCGCCCGCGCCGGTGCCGCCAAGGAGCTCAAGCCCGGCGACACGGTGCTCATCCAGGCCGGCGTCTATCGCGAAACCGTCGGCATATCCGTCAGCGGCGAACCGGGCAAGCCGATCACGTTCCAGCCGGCCCCCGGCGCTCTGGTGGTCATCAAGGGCTCCGAATTGATCCGCGGCAACTGGGAGCGGGTCTCGGAAGACAAGAGCATGAAGGAGCCCTATCCTAATGCGTTCAAGAGCGTCTTCCGGATCAAGCTCGGCCAGGAATATTTCCGCGACCCGACGTTCCAGGGGACAGGTTGGAACCCGCCCAAGGAAGAATGGTACGTCTCGCAGGTGTTCATGGTGGACCGCAAGCCGCTCCAGAAGATCGGGCGGGACGAAATCTACCGGGACGACGATGGCATCCGCAGGGTCGGCGCCGGACTGGCGGACCTGATCAACGATTCGTTCTACTACGACAAGGCCACGCAGTACCTGTACGTCCGCATCGGCGGCGACCCGGTGTGGTACTCGATGGAGATCGGCGTGCGGGCCGGCGTGCTCGGTCTGGGCAAGGTCCACGACGTGATCGTTCGCGGCCTGGAGTGCCGCCACAATCGCCAGCCGGGCGGGCAATGGTCCATGTGCGGCATGTGGGAGTGTCAGCACGTGCGGATCGAGAATTGCAAGTTCGAGCTGTCGGACTTCTGCGGCCTGGGCGTTGGGCATTGCAAGGAGTGCGTCATCAGCCATTGCGACGCGTCGTATAACGGCAACACCGGCATGGGGCTGGGCCAGACGGAGGACTGCATCGTCGAGAACTGCCGCTTCGCGTTCAACAATTATCGCCGCTTCAGCGCCGGCTGGCACTGCGGCGGGATGAAGAACATCCCCTCCAACCTCCGCACGATCATCCGCGGTTGCGAGGCCGCGTACAACATCGAATGCCCCGGCATCTGGTTCGACGGAGACAACGCGGACATCCAGGTCATCGGGAACGTCCTGCACGACAACGGAACCGACGGCGTGTTCTTCGAGATCAACCGTGGCAAGGTCAAGCCCCAGGACTTCGTCATCAACCGCGGCGGCGGAGTCATTGCCGACAACCTGTCGTTCGACAACGTCGGCAGGGGAATCTACATCAGCGGGTCCTCGGGCATCTGGGTCGTGCATAACACGGTCGCCGACAACGGTTCGGGCATCACGATCATGCCGCGCGACGGTCCGTTCGTGGTCAACGACGACCGCGTGCTGAACAATCTGCTGATCCATAATTACTTCCCCGCCGACACGCTCACGCGCGGCTGCGACCTGACGCTCTGCGTCTATCCGCCGGCGGAGCAGCCGACCACCGGCAATCTCAGCGACTACAACGTCTACGCCAACAATTGCTGGACGCCCACCATGCGCGAGTCCTGGAACCCCGACAACACGCTGGCTGACTGGCGGAAGAAGTTCGGGTTCGATATGCACTCGAAATTGATGCCGGTTTCGTACGACGATTCCAAGGGCGGATTCAAGGTTCTCTCCTCGCGCGAACTGGATGTGGCCGGCCCCCTGCCGACCCAGTGCCCCTGGAAACCCGCCAACCCCAAACGCGTCGGGTCCAGTATCACGCAATGGCCGTGACCCGAAGGGTGCCATGCCCTATCGGGTGCCATGCCCAAGTCTGCGCGGGCATGTCTTCGCTTCCGGGTTCAACGGCAGGACATGCCCGCGCAGACTTGGGCATGGCACCCGATTCGGCGTGGCACCCGGCAGTTTCTTCGCCGTTCAATCTGCAATTTAGGAGTTAAAGATGCCGAAAGTGGCCGCACGATATCTTGAGGTGGATCCGTGGCTGGTGGTCGAGAAGGGCTTTCATCCCGATCGCAGCCGCGTGAGCGAGTCGATTTTTTCGCTGGGCAACGAGTACATGGGCGTGCGCGGATTCTTTGAGGAAGGCTACAGCGGCGAGTCGCTGATCGGCAGCTTCTTCAACGGCGTGTTCGACGAGACCGATATCGGCCACCCGCAACTGTTCAAGGGCATCGTCACCGACATGACGTTCATCGTCAACGCGGTGAACTGGCTCTGCACGCGGATCACGCTGGACGGCGAAACGCTGGACCTGGCCCGCTCGAAGTTCTCGGGTTTCGTCCGCACGCTGGACCTGCGGGCCGGCACGCTTGCGCGCGAGTTTGTCTGGACGACGGCCAAGGGCAGGAAGCTCAAGATCACCTTCCTGCGGTTCGTCTCGATGGCCCAGGCCCACCTGGGCGCGCAGCGGATCGTCTTTGAACCGCTGAACTTTTCCGGCCAGGTCAAGGTGCGCGCCGGGCTGGATTTTTCCATCATCCATCAGGAGTTCAACAAGAACCTCTGGAACGAGGTCAAGAAAACCTCGCGCGGCAACACCGCCGCGATCCTGGCCGGCACGCTCCGCAGCGGGCACCGCGTGTTTTCGAGCATGAGCCTGGAAAGCGACCAGCCGCTTTCGCCCCGGCCGGCGGAGCAGGACAAATTCATCGGCTTGGACCTGACGCTGCGATTGCGTCAAGGCCAGGCGACTCGCTTGGACCGGATCGTCGTCAACACCACCGAGCGTGACAAGAGCGTGAGTGACGGTTCCGTGTGGACCAAGGGAATGGCGGCGTGTCGCGAGATTGGCGACGAGATCATCTCCTCCAAGACACCCCCAAGCGGACTTGGGGGTGCCACGCTCGGCGACGCCACCTTCGACCTCGCGCTCGCGGAGCACGAAAAGTTCTGGCGCGACGTTTGGTCGTCGCTGGACGTGACCATCGAGGGCGACGCCGCCAACCAGCAGGGCGTGCGATTTTGCATTTTCCAGCTTCACCAGACCTACCACGGCGTGGACGAGAGCCTGAACGTCGCGGCCAAGGGGCTGACCGGCGAGGCCTACTACGGCTGCGCCTGGTGGGACACCGAAACCTATTGCCTGCCGTTCTACATGTTCAACAACCCGCGCGCGGCGAGGAACCTGCTGGGCTTCCGCCACCGCACGCTCGCCGGCGCGGTCGAGCGCGCCCGCCAGCTCGATTGCCGCGGCGCCCGCTACCCGATGTGTACCATCGACGGCCGCGAGATCTGCGGCACCTGGCAGCACGGCGACCTGGAAATCCACATCTCCGAGGCCGTCACGTACGGCATCTTCCACTACGACCGCGTGGTCGGCGACAAGGATTTTCTTTACAACCAGGGCATCGAGATGCTGCTTCAGATCAGCCGCTACTACGCGTCGCGCGGCGCGTGGAGCCCCAAGACCGGCGAGTTCGGCCTCTGGGGCGTGATGGGCCCCGACGAATTCCACATGATGGTCCACAACAATTGCTACACGAACGTGATGGCCCAAAAGACGTTCGAGTACACGCTGGAAGTTATTGCCGAGATGCGCCGCGCCGCCCCGGCCCTGCTGGACAAGGCCTGCCGCAAGGTGCGCCTCGAAAAGTCCGAGCCCGCCGAATGGGCGCTCAAGGCCCGCAAGATGCGAATCCCGCTGGACAAGAAGACCGGCGTCTTCGAGCAGCACGACGGCTACTTCGACCTGCCGCACGTCGATGTCCGCAAGATTCCGCACACGCAATTCCCGATCTACAAGAACTGGGCGTACGTCCGAATTTTCCGCGGCGACATGACCAAGCAGCCCGACGTACTGCTGCTAATGCTCTTCCACAGCCACGACTATTCCGACCGCGCCAAGCGCGTGAACTACGATTACTACGAACCGCGATGCAGCCACGAGTCGTCGCTCTCGCCGGGCATTCACGCGCTGTTGGCGGCCGAGCTGGGCAAGCACGCGCAGGCGTACGAATACTCGCTGCACGCCTCGCGGCTGGACCTGGACGACTACAATCGCAACACGGCCGACGGCCTGCACACCACCTCGATGGCGGCCGCGTGGTTGAACATGGTGTACGGTTTCGGCGGCATGCGCTCGGACGGGCCGACGCTCAGCTTCAACCCGTCGATCCCCAAAAAGTGGAAGCAGTTCGCGTTCCGCATCCTGTACAAGGGCTGCGTGCTGGCCGTGACGGTGGACAAAAAGAACGTGTCGTTCCGCGCCACCCCGGCGGCCGGCCAGGCCGGCGGCGAGGGCGTGCTGATCGAAGTCTTCGGCCGGCGCTGCTTCGTGGGCGAGACAGGCGTGTCGGTGCCCCTGCCGGCGAACCGGCGAGCGTAAATCACTAAGAGCACCAAGGCCACCAAGAGCACGAAGAACGACATAAGATTAGGTTTCTTTTTCTTGGTGCTCTTGGTGTCCTTAGTGCTCTTGGTGGTTCAGTGCCGATGTGCGGAAAGACCTGAGGAAATCGGATGAGCGTACAAGCAGTCATCTTTGACCTGGACGGCGTGATCGTCTCGACGGACGAATTTCACTTCCAGGGTTGGAAACAGTTGGCCGACGAGGAAGGCATCCACTTCGACCGGCAGATCAACCACCGCCTGCGCGGGGTCAGTCGCATGGAGAGCCTGGAAATCCTGCTGGAGCGCTCGCCGCGCCGCCACACCGCACAGGAGAAGGTTGCGCTCGCCGCCCGCAAGAACGGGTACTACGTCGAACTCCTCAAGAACATCTCGCCGGCGGACATCCTGCCCGGCGCGATGGCGATCCTCCAGGGCCTGCGGGCGCGCGGGGCGAAGCTGGCCGTCGGCTCGTCCAGCAAGAACTCGCCGCTGATCCTCCGCCGCATCGGCTTGTCGGACTTCTTCGACGCCACCGCCGACGGAAACGACATCACGCGTTCCAAGCCCGACCCCGAGGTTTTCCTGGTCGCCGCCAACCGCCTGGCCGTGCCGCCCGCCGCCTGCCTGGTGGTCGAGGACGCCGCTGCCGGCGTCGAGGCCGCCATCGCCGCGGGCATGAAATGCCTCGCCCTGGGCTCCGCCGCCGGAGACCGGCGCGCCCACAAATCGGCTGCCGACTTGACCAAACTCACAACCGATGAGATGCTGGCGATCTGAGTTGATGGGCGCCATGCCGGGTGCCATGCCCAAGTCTGCGCGGGCATGTCTTTGTGGCACCCCCAAGTCCGCTTGGGGGTGTCTGGGTCACGCACCCAACCAAGACACCCCCAAGCGGACTTGGGGGTGCCACAAGAGGCACATGCCCGCGCAGACTTGGGCATGGCACCCAGCAGCGTCTGACCAAACTAACGTCGGTCGTTAGTTTGGTCAGATCGCGTTTTCAATCGGTTATTGCCGAAGTCATCCGACCCGGCAGACAACTCATTAAGACAAGGTCGCATCTATTAACGCATCCGAAACCAAACCTGGCGGAAGTGTAACCGAGCAGGTCCGCCTCGCGCGGGGCAAGTTCCTGGCGATGGCGGGGACGTATTCTTTGGGCGTGTTCAACGATAATTTTTTCAAGCAGGCGGCCTGCCTGCTGGCCATCGCCGGCGACCGGGCCGAGCTTCAGGGATACGCCGGCGGGCTGTTCGCGCTGCCGTTTATTCTCTTCGCGGCCCCGGCGGGGTTCCTGGCCGATCGGTTCGCCAAGCGGCACGTCGTCATCGCGGCCAAGACGCTGGAGCTGGCCGCGATGATCTGCGGGGCCGTCGGAATGTGCATCGGCAATTGGCCGCTCATTCTGGTCATGGTCTTCACGATGGGCGTGCAGGCGACGATCTTCGGCCCGGCCTTGAACGGTTCGATCCCCGAATTATTCCCCGCGTCGCACGTACTCAAGGCCAACTCGGTGCTCAAGACGACCACGACGGCAGCCATTTTGCTGGGCATTATTTTCGCCTGCGTGGCGCTGGGGCAGAAGCAGGTCGCCTGGCACGGCATTTCCGCCGGGCGATTGATCGTCGCGGGCGGCGTGCTGGCGGTGTCGGCAATGGGCCTGGTGCTGAGCCTGTGGGTTCCGTCCCGGCCGCCCGCCAACCCGGCCGCCAAGTTCCCCTGGTCCGGCCCGGCCGACACCGTTCGCACGCTGGCCGCTTTGCGCACCGACCGCCTGCTGGCCGCCACCGTGATCCTGGACGCCTACGTGTGGTTCGCGGCCGCGCTGGAGGTGTTCATCATCAACCGCATGGGCATGACGCAATTCCACATGGACGAATCCAACATTAGTTTCCTGCAAGTGCCCCTGCTGGCCGGAGTGGCCGCAGGCGGCCTGGCCTGCGGGCGGCTGGCCAGAAAATCGGGGACTGAGACCGATTTCGTCCGCGAAATCGGTGTCTGTCCCCGATTTTTTCGCGGGCTCGCCCCAGCCGCTCTCGCTATGGGCGCGGCCATGATGCTCATCGCCGCCGTCCCGCTGCTCGAAAATGGGGGAAATACGGGGACTGAGACCGATTTCGTCCGCGAAATCGGTCTCAGTCCCCGTATTTCCGTGCAAATCGTCGCATCATGCGTGCTGCTGTTCTTCACCGGCGGCGCCGGCGGAATCCTGCTGGTGCCGCTGGAGGCGTTCATTCAATACCGGCCGCCCGCCGACCGAAAGGGTCAGGTCATCGCGGCCGCCAACTGCACCGCCTTTATCGGAATCCTGTTGGGCGGCCTGGCGTTCGTCGTGCTGGACAAGTTCCTGCGTCCCACCGACGCCTTCGGAGTCCTGGGCGCGCTGACGCTGCTGGTCGGCGCGGCGGTTCATAAGGCCATGCCTAGAGAGTAAGGGTGCCACGAGGTGCCATGCCCTCTCTGGGTGCCGTGATTCCGCCTGCGGATGCATGTCTTGGGAGTTCGATGGTCGCGCGTACATGCTTCCGAAGACGGAAGCATATGGTGCCCTTATCACCTTCACGGATCAAACTCCACGGTAAATTCGGGCGTGGTTCAAGTCAGGGTAACATTGGGTGTCCGCGCTAGGGAAGGTCGTCCCGTTTGTAGTGACGCCGTAAGGCGTTTCCGAGAACGCCCTTACGGGCGCACTACAAACAAACTGGCATGCGAGAAAGTGTTACCTGGATTTGAACCAGGCCTAAATTCGGGTCGAGTAGAGCAGAGGCGCGCCGATGTGTAGGCCGACGGCTTCCGTT
>CAZYDC010000125.1:0-11382 GCA_964646065.1 uncultured Planctomycetaceae bacterium
GACCGGGGCGGTCACGATGGCGGCCTCCGCGGCGACTGCGAG
This sequence comes from uncultured Planctomycetaceae bacterium, assembly GCA_964646065.1. Taxonomy (GTDB): domain Bacteria; phylum Planctomycetota; class Phycisphaerae; order SM23-33; family SM23-33; genus CAZYDC01. The sequence goes on from CAZYDC010000125.1 coordinate 43, forward strand.
CGGCGGGCCCTTGACCTCCAATCTGTTGACTCCGGCGGCAGCATCTCCCGCGCCAGCCCCGAGCGGCCAGAACTCGCCATCGATCCACGTCGCCGATGTGCTCGCGCCCCGCGCGGCATCGAACGCTTCGGTCTACGCTCCGGCGGCGAAAGCAAGGGCGCTTTCACACCGGCCCAGAATCGCTGGAGGTTCGTGGACATCCGACAACGACAAAGTGGACCTGCTGACCCAATTGATCAAACCGGTGGTGGTGTAAGAATGTGTGCAACGGCCGCCGCGAAGAAGTGCCGTGGTTTCCGGGTCGCAGGGCGCGGCGCGATTCCTGCGGCTGCCGCAGGCGCCGGCAAGTCCATGGACGAAACGCGCAATAGCAAGGGCTAATCCGCCCAGGCCCGCCCAATAGCTGTCTGGCGGTTATTTTACGATTGTTCGGGAACTTCTTGAGTTCGGCGGCGTCCAATGTACAATCGGGCCAGGCGGCAGGCTCACCCGTACGGGCAATACTTGGCGGTCCAATGAAACCCAGACTAAGCTTGGTTATCTTGGGGTTATTTGCGGCCACGGCGTTCGCGCAGCAGGCGGAGCCGCGCGAGAAGTTGGCGCAGTCCATGCTGGATCGGGACCGTCTGCTCCAGGACGCGCATTTCGAGATTCCCCTGGGCCTCTATCGTCAATATCTCGTTGAAAACCGGAATCCGCCGCTGCCCGTGAACCTGATTGCCGAGCAGGGGCTCTACCTCGTGGAGATTGACAAGGACCGCCAGGTCTTGCTGGTGGCGCAGTTGCATTTGCGCATCTTGTCCCCAAGCCGGTGCAGGGATATTCCCGTGTTCGATTCTTCCGCCGGCTGGAGGGATGTGACCGTCAACTCGAAGCCCGCCGAGTTGCCGGCGGCGCGCGGGTTCCTGCGGTTTACTCCGCCGGACTTGGGCGGGCCGAATCGAGCCGCGGGAGACCTGTACGTGATCTCGGCCAAGGCGGCCTTGGGCAAGATCGGTTCCGAAGGCGCCGCTCTGGGGGCCCTTGGCATTGTTCAGACAGTCCGGACGTTTGTTCAATTCGATTCGCCCCAGGCCTGGGATTTCGGCGCGGCCGGCGACGATTCTCGCCGCCTGATCGGCTCGGCCGCAAACGGCACGCACGGCCGGCTGGCCCTGTCGCCCCGGGCGCAACTACAGATCTCGCTGGCCCCTCCGACGGCGGAGCACGAACGCCCGCCGCGATACGAGCTCCAGGGCGACGTGGCCTGGAACCTCGATGCCGGCGTGCGGCAGGTCAGCGCCGCGCTGAGGGCGACCATTGTCGGCGGGCCTTCGGACCGCATCGAACTGCTGCTGCCGCCGCAGGCCCGGCGAATCGACGTGACCGGGCCCGAAGTTCGAGAGGTCCAGGTCTCCGGCGATCGGGCCACAATATACCTTCGCGGCAGAATCCTCGGGTCAACCCTGCTGAGGCTTTCCTGCGAAATGCCCGCCGCCACGGGGCATTGCGAACTGGACCACCTGGGCGTGGCGGAGGGTCATTGGACCGGCGGGACGCTGATGGTCTCGAACACCGCCGGCGCCACCGAGGTGCTGCCCGAAACGACGGCGGGGCTGAAGGAACTGGCCCTGGCGGAGGCGCCCGCGTCGGCCTTGGCGATCCTGCCGGGTCCGGCCGTGCTCGCGTACCGGATCACCGGCCGCGACTTTTCGGCGGGACTTGAAGTGATCCAATTGGGCGAGTTTAGCCTGCGACAATCGGTGGCGGACCTGGCCCATTACGAAGCGTACCTCGGGCCCGACGGCTCGATCATCGGTCGCGTTCGATACGAAATCCGCAACCGCAGCCGGCAGTTTCTTCGGCTGACGCTGCCGGAGGGCGCCAGCCTCGTCCTGGCGCGGGTGAACGAAAAATCCTGCCCCGTTTCGCCGGTCGAGTCCGTTCCAGGCCAGTGGCTGCTGCCGCTGGAACGCTCACAGGCCAGCATCAAGGGGCTGGTGAGTTTTCCGGTGGAAATCGTGTTCACCCGCCGCGGCCACGCGTTGGATCGCTCGGGTCTTGCCGACATCGCGCTGCCGAGGATCGATCTGCCGATCGCTTACGCCTGGTGCGAAACCTGCGTGCCCGAGGACCTCGACGTCAAGAAATGGCGCGGGGCGATGAAACTCGTTGAACAATTCTCCAGCCAGACCGCCGTCGCCAGCCTGGATTACGGTTACGGCAGCCTGGCCCAGGGGTACACGCACCGCGACCAGCCCCTGAGCGTGCGCCCCAAAACCACCCAGGGATTCGCGAACCGCCGGGACCACCGCGCCGGCTGGGGGGTTCTTGCCCTCGGCGCCGGGACCGACGCGGCGCCGGCTCCGTCGGCCAAGCCGACGTTGCAGCCGGCGGCCGGCGGGCAGTCGGATCAACCTCAAGGTGCGGCCGCTCCCCAGTTCGACGTCAAGCAGGTGTTGGCCAAGAACAGCTATCGGGCGGGCAAGGACCTTTACGCCAAAGGCGATTACGCCAAGGCCCAACGCCTGCTGCAGGAAGCCCAGAAACTTGCGCCAGGTTCGGTGGAGGGCCAGAACGCCGGAAGGTTGTCCAGCAATATCGGGATGATGCAAGGCAAGCTCCAACTCAACACCTCCTCCGAGAAGGCCTCCGGCGCCGTCGTGAGGAGCGAGGTGTCCGAGCGGAACCGCCAGGACCAGGAGCGGCAGTCGAGCCTGATCGACAAGGGCCTCAAGGCGGCCCGCGAAGGCAGGGAAGATGAGGCGCGAGACAGCCTCGTCGCGGCCATGCAACTCAACGGGGAACTGCTCTCTCGCGGGGCCGACCAGGCCGATCAACGCGCCCGTCTCCAACCGGTGGCGGAGGAACTCAAACGCCTTGAGCAGCATGGCAAGTCCCAGATCCAGGCGCTGCGGATGAAACTTCAAGAACTCAAGGGCGAAGGGAAATACAAAGAGGCCCTGGAACTGGCCGACCGGCAGCAAAGCGTAGTCGCCCAGGCAAGGGAATCAAACCGTTTCGGAAGATGGGACGGGGACGAGGATGCCCAGGGGCTTCAACGCGAACTGGACGAGTTAGCCGTCGCCGCAGCCAAATAGGAGGCAGCCGCAAGGCACGACTCGACCATTGAAGCCTCGACGCCGATCCTCAACCGCGTTCAAAAGCTGGCCGAAATAGCGAAACGGGATGCGAACCTTCAGTTCCAGGGGCGCATGATGCAGGTCTCCGAATATCTCGTCGATGCCTGGAGTGAAAAAGATTTCGACGCCGCCGCCAGCGCCTGCCGCCAGGCCAGGGAGGTTCTGGAATCCAAGAGGGACGTTTATACCGACCAGGAGTATCGCGACAAGTTGGCCAAGGTCGAAGACCAGGCGGCCTACATCGACCAGCAGCGGGCGAAGTGGGGCCAACTGAGCGCCGCCGACAGGATCAGGGAAATTGACGAAGCCAAGGCCAAACGCGAACGGGAGATCCACGAGTTCCGCCGTCAGGACATCGAGCGGTTGACCCGCGAGGCCAAGGGGTTGATCCGCCAGAAACAGTACGGCCAAGCCGTCGAAACAATGGACCGGATCAGGGCCCTGGACCCCAACAACGCATGGATCGAGGAAAACGAGGATGTCTACAAGGAACTGAACCTGCTTCGTGACCGGCGCGAGTTGAACGTCAAGTACCAGGAAAACGTGCAGAGGCAGCATAATGTTGAAGGGGAATTGGAAGTCCCCTGGTGGCAGGCACTGACATATCCGGATGACTGGCGAGAACTGACGGCCCGCCGCGAGAAATACGGTGTGACCGCCGCGACCGCTTCGGAGGCCGACCGGGCCAACCTGGCCAAGCTTCAACAGCGGATTCCCAAGCTGGATTTTGATGACACGGAATTCTCGTCGGTCATCCAATTTCTGCGGGAAATCAGCGGGCTGAACATCGCGCCGAACTACCTGGCCCTGGACGCCGCGGGCCTGGGCGGCGGCAACTCCAAGACCGCCAAGGTCAGCGTACACTTGGCGGACGTGACGGTCGAGCAGGCACTGACGCTGATCCTGAGCAATCTCGGCGGCGGCGCCACCGAGTTGAGTTTCAAGGTGGACGAGGTCGGCGTGAAGATCTCTACGAAGGAAGACATTTCCAAGGACGCGTTCGACCGCGTGTATGACATCAGCGACCTGCTCGCGCGCGGGCCGATGCTCCGGGGCCCGGTGCTGGACCTGGCGCAATCCGCCAACCCATCGAGCCAACCAAGTGACGCCAAGGAAGAGGCCACCAAGGCGGAAATGCTCCGGGCGATCACCGAAGCGATCAAGTCCAGCGTCGAATCGGGATCATGGAAACAGGATGGTACGACCGCGTCCCTCTCCCAATTTTCGGGCGGTCTGATTGTGCATGCCACACCGGAGCAGCAGACGGTGATTGCGGGCACGATCGAGCGGCTCCGCAAGGTGCGCGGGCCGCAGGTGGAAGTCGCCGGGAGCATCGCCATGCAGAAGGCCACCGGGAAAATCGGCGCGTACAGCCGCGATAATTACAAGGTTAACGTCGATACTCTCCATCCGGGCGGTCAGGCGACGGACATCATCGACCGGACCCAGGCGGTCCCCATGTCGGCGCCGGATGCGGGCATCGTTATTATCCGAAACGGCGGGTCGGCGGCCGTGTCGCTTGGAGATAAACAACTGTCGGACTTCATCAATCGCAATTATCAATGGACATTGACCCGTACGGGAACCGGCCAGCATCCACAGGCGGGCGGATGGTTCTACACGCCACAGAGCAAGTCCGACGAGGGTTCGGTGCCCGCCGCTCAACTCGACGAAATTCGCGGGGTTTTGCGGAAGCTCGGCGACAACCTCGGCCAGAAAGTCACGGTCAACAGCCGGAACGTGGCCCTGTCCGCGCGGGTGGCCCAGCAGCTTGGCGCCAAGTTCTCCCGCAAGAACGGCCTGGCTTGGTCCGTGATCGACGAGGCGCAATTCCGCTCGCTGATCGAGCTGGACGCGGGGGCGGCCGGCGCGAACGCCGGAAGCTCCCGGCGCCAGGAAACGATCGTCGGGACCGGCGCCCTGCTTTCCAACGGCATGGTCTGCAACGTGGCCTTCGCGGGCGAAGGCGGCAACCGGTTCACGCTGGGGGCCAATCAACTGGACCTTGCCCATGAGGATTATCTCCTGATCGACAACGGCGAGACGCTGACCCTGGTCGGCGCCTCCGGGATGCAGTACTGGACCGAGGCGCCGCCGGCAGCCCCCGAGGCCGAAGCGCCGCAAGTCATCGAGGCGCCCCGCGTGGGGCAACTCGCGAGATTCGAACGAACGCTCCTCGAACCCACCGATGACATGGTGATTCACCTGGATTACGTCTTGAAAGGAACAGGAAAATGAAACGCAACGGACTTCTCATTCTGATCGCGGCCGCATTGTGTCTGAGCTCCCGGGCTTTGGCGGGCGATGCCCCGGCCACCCAACCTGCCGCCGCGAATCCCAACGGGCAGGCGGCGGCGATGCCCGCCCCCGCCGCGGCCGAGCCCGTCCCGGCCATTCCGGCGCTGGGGCCTGGAAAGGGGCAGGTCGTTCTTAGCTGGGACGAATTCGTGCGGATCACCGGATACGATCCGGCCAGGAAGGGCCAGCAGTCGCTGACGGTTCCCTGGCGCGAGGTCGAGGGGCTTTTGGGCGTCGAGCTCAGGGGGAAGGTCGGCATGGACAGGACCACCGTCGATCTGCCCTGGAACGACTTCAAGAGCCTGCTGGAATGGTCGGTTCGCAGGAAGCAGGGCCCAGGCGAGGCGCCGCCCCCGGCGGACTACATCGTCAGTTCCAGCCAATACGAGGGCGTGCTTAGCGGCGACGAGGCCGCTTTCACGCTGAAGCTCAAGATCAACGTTCTCCGCAAGACCGGCTGGAAGCGAATCGCCGTCCTGCCCGCCACCGTGGCCCTGACCGACAGCACGCTGCCCGAAGGCGTGTTCGTCAACACCGATGAAAACGCCTATGAACTGCTGACCGAAAAGTCCGGGCCCATCGAGGCGACGCTGAAGTTCTCGGTCAAAGTGGCCAAGGCCTCCGGCGTTTCCACGGTGGTCTTCGACCGCGTGCTGGGCGGTTCGAGCGTGCTGGATCTGAGCCTGGAAGGCGACCCGGTCGACGTCCACGTGGCCGGGGCCCAGTCGCTGGTGACCAAGGCCCTGAATCAGCGAACGCACGTGGCCGCCGCGGTCCCGCCCAGCCAGCCCGTCAGCATTTCCTGGGAGCGGGCCGTGCCGAAGATTCCGGCGGCGCCCACCCGCATGTACGCCGAAACGCGAACGCTGGCCGGCGTGGCCGAAGGCGTCCTGGTCTGCCAGGAGACCATCGACTTCAACATCCTCCATACGCCCGTGCGCGAGCTCAAACTCGCCGTGCCGCAGGGCGCCAGCGTGCTGGAGGTTTCGGGTCCTTCCGTGCAGGACTGGCGGTTGGAGAAGGACGGCGGGCTGCTGGTGGTGCTCAAGAGCGAGGTCATCGGCGAGTGCGCCTTGCGTCTCGCCTACGAGCAGGCGGCCGCGGAGTCGACGAAGATCCCGGTGATTCGGGCCGGCGGCGTGGAGCGCGAACGCGGGTTCGTCGGCGTGTTCGCGTTGGCCAACGTGGAAATCACGCCCGGAAAGGTGGACGGCGCCACGGTGATCGACGTCAAACAGTTGCCCGCGGACATCGTGGCCATGACCAAGCAGCCGATTCTGCTGGGTTTCCGCTACGTGGGCGAAACGTTCGGTATCGAACTGGCCGTCCGCAAACACGGCGAAGTCGGCGTGCTGGTGACGATCGTCGATAGCGCCCTTGCGACCGTCATGCAACTCAACGACGGGCGGCGGATGACGCGAATCCTCTACACGGTCCGCAACAACCGCAACCAATTCCTCCGGGCGCAGATGCCCGCGGGCGCGGAAATCTGGTCCGCCTCGGTCAGCGGAAACACCGTCAGCCCGGCCGTCGACCAGCAGAAAAACGTGCTGATCCCGCTGGTCCGCAGCGCGGCCGGAGAGGCGGAACTTTCCAGTTTCCCGGTGGAGATCGTCTACGTCGAGACCCCCAAGGAAACGGCTCCGCCCGAGGGCAAGCTCCGCGTGGCCTTGCCCAAGCTCGACTCGCCCGCCATCCACGTCATGGTCGATTACTACGCCCCCGCAGAGGGCAAGTACGAAAAGCCGGGCGGCTTGTTCGCCCCGCCCAAGAGCGGTTTTGGCGGCAGGCTCTCGCTGGTGGAACGGTTCGCCGTGATGTCCGCCGATCGGGCCGGCGAGGTTGTCGCGGTCAATGCGCCCAAGCAGGCCCAGGCCATGCAGGAGCAGTTCCAGTCGAAGACGGAGAACGAAGCCAGGGCCGCCGGCGTTACTCCGATCCGCGTGCGGCTGCCGATCGACGGAAAACTCTTCAAGCTGGAAAAGATCCTGGCCCTGCCGGGAGACGACCTGTACTTCGACCTGGAGTATAGCGGCTGGAAGGCGGCCAAGTAGCGATTTCGCGAAGCCTCAAGAAACTCCAAGGTTGCACTGCTTCCGTGAGCCGCGCATGAAACGTCGTTTGTCGCCGTGTCCGGGGGGTAGCGGATATTCCCCGCCGCGGCGGGCCGCCTTTACACGTCGTTCGCCGGCCCTGAAGACCCTTCGGCCGGCATAGCGTTGGCTGCGGGCGATTCGGCGGCGGGATTCTCCGGCGGCGATTGGGGGGCAGGTTCCGGCGCCGGTTGGGGCGGGGCCGGGGAGAGGAACTCCTCGGCCAGGGCGCGGTAATCCGCGGCGCCGTTGGAGTGCGGTTCGTACTCGAAGATCGTCGTGCCGTAAGACGGGCACTCGGCCAGCTTGATGTTGCGGCGGATGACGGTGTTGAAAATTCTTGCCCCCGACCACGGCTGATTGGACGCCCGCGATCCCGCGAAGAAGTTTTTCAGGTCGCCCAGGACCTCGCCGCTGAGCTTTGTGCTCGATTCGTACATGCACAGGATCACGCCGCTGACTCGCAGGACCGGATTGATCCTCCGCTGCACCAGCGCGACGGTTTCGAGGAGTTTGCCCAGGCCCTGCAAGGCCAGGAAATGCGGCTGGAGCGGGATGACCACCTCGTCGGCGGCGGACAGGGCGTTGAGGGTCAGCAGGCCCAGGCTGGGCGGGCAGTCGATCAGGACCAGGTCGTAGGGCAGGGGGTTTTGCCGCAGGTGGTCGCGGAGAATTTGTTCGCGCCCGACCGTTCCGACGAGTTCGACCTCGGCCGCGGCCAGGTCGATGGTCGAGCTGACCACGGAAAGCTGTTCGCTGACCTGGGTGGTGACGGCGGCCAGGTCGGCCCCGCCGGTCAGCAAGTCGTAGACGCTCCGCGTGTCGGGCCCGGGCTCGATGCCGTAATGCAGCGTCAGGTGCGACTGGGGGTCCAGGTCGATCAGGCAGACGCGCTGTCCGCTTTGCGCCAGCGCGGCGCCGAGGTTGGCCACGGTGGTGGTCTTGCCCACTCCGCCTTTCTGATTGATGACGGCGATGATTTTCACGCGGGGCATTATAGAAGAGAAGAAGCGAATAGCGAATAGGGAAAAGCGAATAGGGGCTTGCGCGTGGGTGGCCTCTTCGCTGTTCCCTATTCCCTATTCGCTTCTGGCCATTCGCTTTTCTTCGCAAAATACCGCGGCGGACGCCGCCGTTTCCGACGCATCCGCCGCCGCATTTTGAGGGTTCCTTTCCGTGGGGGAAAGGCCGTCGCAGGAAAACCAACCGCGACGAACTATTTTTTCGCTTTCTTCGCCTTCTTAACTGCCTTCTTCACGGCTTTCTTAGCTTTCTTGGCCATTCGCTGTCACCTCCTTTCGTAATTTCCCAGAGGTTGCACAAGAACAGGGGAATTGGGTTCGTTATGAACTTTCTTGAAGTAAAGACTTGCAAGGACGTTGTTAAGATTGTCGTCACAGGACGCGTTCTTTGTCCAGTCTATTTTTATTTATAATGAAAATTTAACACGCGGACTGGTGGCATGGCGAGGTTGTTGTCGCCACGTGATGTCAGCGAACCTCAGACATGGCGACAAACAGTGTCGCCATGTCACCCTTTGTCTGAAGCATTTCGTTTCTTCGGGCCGAAATAGTATACTGAGCAACTTGATTCGATGGATTCCGGAAAGGGCATGTTTTATGCGATGCAGCATTGTGTTGGTGTTGGCGGCGATGGCGGCGGGTTGCGCGGTTCCGCAACCGCAGAACACTCCGAACCAGGAGCGCCATGAGATCGACCCGGCGACCGGCCGCGGTTACTGGCTGTACATTCCCAGCACGTATCAGAGCGACCGGCCGGCGCCGCTGATCGTGACCTGCCACGGCACCTGGCCGTACGATGTGGCCAACATGCACATCCGCGAATGGAAGTGGTACGCCGAACAGAACGGCTGCATCGCGGTGGCGCCGGAACTGGGCGGCACGGACGGCATTTTCGGAGACGGCCCGATCTCGGGCATGCTCAGCGACGAGAAGTTCGTGCTCAGCCTGATCAGCGGGCTGGGCTATCGCTACAACATCGATCGCGCGAACGTGATGATGACGGGGTTCAGCGGCGGGGGGTTCCCGACCTACTGGATCGGACTGAGGCACCCGGACGTCTTCAGCGTGGTGGTCGCGAGGAATTGCAACTTCAGCGAAAGCAACACGGAGGGCTGGTGGACGCCCGAATCGCTGCGGACCGCCCTCAAGATTTACTACGGGCAGTATGACGTGAGCGTGATCAAGGACCAGTCGGAACACGCGATCGGATATTTCCGAGCGCGCGGCTTTGCCGTCGAAACCGAGGTCGTTCCAGGCTCCGGGCACGAGCGCCATCCCGAGGTGGCCATGGACTTCTTCCGCCGCCACTGGAAGACTCCGCACCCGAGCCTGGCGATGAGGTAAGGAAGATTCGGGCATCGGGTTTCGGGAATCGGGATTGGGGAAGAAATAGCAAGAAGCCTGTTTGCCGTTTCTTCCCGAATCCCGAATCCCGAATCCCGATTCCCGAATCCCGGTCTTTACGACCGTATCATTCCCTTGATTTTCATCATGGCCACGATGTGCTCCGCCAGTTCCGAAACGGAAAAGGCCGAGCAGTCGTAGGTGATGTGAAACGCCGGTTTTCGCGGGAACTTCAATTCGTAAAGGTGCCGCAGGTAATCGCGCTGGGCCTCGACATCGTGAATCTTCTGCCGGGCCTGGATGGCGTCCAGACCCTCCTCGGCGGAGACCTGGCGCATCCGCCAGCCGTCCGGCGCCTCCAGGCGCACGGACAGTCCGTTGGGCAGGTCCTGCGTCGCGCCCGCGCCGCCCTGGCCGATGATGATCGCCTGACCCTGGATCGCCAAGCCGCGAATGATCGTCGTGATGCGGTTGCGAATCTCGTACCCGCTGGGAATGTGCTCGGTGGAAAACGTCCGGAAGAAATCGACCAGGACGCTGTGCTTGGAGGACATCTCCTGCTCGATGAATTCCTGGGCCAGGTTGGTCTCGGTGGCCAGGCGGGCCAGGATGTCTTTGTGGTAGACGTTCCAACTCTCGCCCGTCCGCTCGCCCAGCGTCGCCGCAAGCAGCAGCCCCAGCGAGTACCCGTGGCAACCGTACTGACGCGAAATCGCGACGAACGGACCTACCGATTGCCTTTTCCGGGCGAACTCGGAAGGCCCTTCCTTCATCTCCGCCGACAGTGACGTCTTGGCCATAAGCGCTCTCCTTCACGCAAGAGCCCTGCATCCAATTATAGGCGGACTACCGCCTGTCGCGGCGGATCGGCGGTTTGTCCGCGCCTTCGAACCGGCCGAAGATCATTCTTCCGGCCGAGGTTTGCAGAACGCTGGTGACGGAGATCGTGATTTCTTTTCCGATGTGCTCGCGGCCGCCCTCGGCGACCACCATCGTGCCGTCCTCGAGATATCCGACGCCCTGGCCGCTCTCTTCGCCGGGCTTGATGATCTTGATGGTCATCCCCTCGCCGGGCAGGACCACCGGTTTGAGCGCGTTGGCCAGGTCATTGATGTTGATGACGTCCACCCCGCGAAGCTGGGCGACCTTGTTGAGGTTGTAATCGTTGGTGACGACCCGCCCGTCCAGATGCTTGGCCAGGGCTACCAGCTTGGCGTCCACGTCGGGCGCCGCCTCCACCTCGGCGACCTGTGCGTCCGGCAGGCGGATGGTAACCTTAGGGTTGGTGCGGAGCTTGTTGAGGATGTCCAGCCCGCGGCGGCCTCGATTGCGCTTGAGCTTGTCGTCGGAGTCGGAGATCGCCTGGAGCTCGGAGAGAATGAACCGGGGCACGAGAATCTCGGATTCGAGGATTCGCGTTTCGGCGACGTCGGCGATGCGCCCGTCGATGATGACCGAAGT
>CAZYDC010000126.1:0-11342 GCA_964646065.1 uncultured Planctomycetaceae bacterium
GGACTGTCCCCATTTTCGGAAACAGCCTCGAAAATGGGGACAGTCCCTAACGCCCGGAGTTGGCGGCCGGGGATGGCCGCCAACCGGAACGCGCGCTCCACGTGAGTCCGATAGGGATTCGCGAGTACTTTTTGACATGTGAATAGCGAAACGAACTGCCAAGGGTGCCATGTCGTAGCGAAGCGAAGACCCGCCTGGGTGGGCCCAAGTCCGCGCGGGCATGAGCGCACCACGTAAGCAGGTCCGCGCCGCGCGCTCATGCCCGCGCAGACTTGGGCATGGCACCCGACATGGCACCTTCTACAGGTTGTGGGTCGAACCTTATGGACATACAAGAGGAATTTCAAAACACGCGAAAAGAGGTGATCGAAAATGACAACATACTGCAAAACAAGGTCTTATGGTTTCAGGCAGCCCGAAAAACGGGTTCCAGTGACTTCCCGGCGGGTTCTAGTGAGCCGCCAGCCCGTTCTAAGGAGCCACCAGCCCGTTGCGGTGGCTTCACAACGGGTTCTAATGCGTTCCGTTGTCATGCTCGGAACCCTGTTTGCCACGGTTTTTCGGGCAAAAGTCGCAGACCCTACGCCGCAGCCCCTACTCCCCCACCGGGGGATTGGAGACCAAAGCCGTGTGGTCTCTTACCTTTCTGGCTCGCGTGAGGTAGTCGTCCACTCGTTCGAGTTTGAACTCCCGCTCCAGGTCGGCCAGCGACAGGCCGGGCTTCTGGCTGGTCAGCACGATGTAGCCCTCGGGCGTGTGGAACTCGACCTTGACGGCCGGGCCGTGCTTCTTGCGGATGGCCGGGACGATCGGGTGGGTGAAGTCCCAATGGTGGACGCCGCGATCGAAGTTGACCTCGGCCGTCACCAGCGGGCAGTGCCAGCGGCCCTCGGCCAGCACCTGGCCGGTCACGTCCAGGATTCGGGCGTTCTCGCCGTGGGTCGAGGAAACCACGTACGCCCGGCAATGCCTGGCCCACTGGGCGAGCAGCGTACCGCCCTCGAAGGCGCTGGGCCAGAAGATGAGCTGCACGCCCTGGAGGCGAAGGCGCTCGGCGATGTCCATGAAGTTCAGGTCGAAGCAGATGGCGATGCCGACCTTGCCGAAATCGGTCTGGAAGACCGGCACGTCGCTGCCCGGCAGGATGCCCAGCTCCAGCTCGCCGAGGGTCGGCACGTGCTTGTGGTAGATGCCCGCGACCTCGCCGCGGCGGTCCAGCAGCACGGCCGAGTTGAACGTGTTGCGGCCGGACTTCTGCAGCACCGGGCAGACGATGTACATTTTGTGCTTCCGGGCTTTGGCCGCCAGCGCCCGCGTCGTCGGGCCGGGCACAAGCTCGGCGGTCTTCCAACCGGGCTCGGCACAGAACAGCTCCGGCAGGCACAGGATGTCCGGCCGGTCCAGCGCGGCCTGGTCGGCCACCTCGCAAGCGTGCTTGAGGTTCTGGGCCGGGCTGAGGTTCCCGGCCGTCCAATACGTCGTGGCGATCCTGACGAGTTTCATGGGTGCTCCTGCTTCTTAGGGTGGCATGGCGACGTTGTTTGTCGCCATGCGATGCACGCACGACCGGGACATGGCGACAAACAACGTCGCCATGCCACCCTTATCTGTGGCTTAACGAATTTCAGAAGCCAAGTATATTGTATTTCCAGCTTCGTTCAAGCGATTGCCGTTTAAGCCTTGAAATTTGCCCCAATGGAAACGATGCTATTATGATTATGACCACATTCTATGTGACAACTCCGATTTACTACGTGAACGACAAGCCGCACATCGGCCACTCGTATACCACCATCGCCGCGGACGTGCTGTCGCGGTTCTGGCGGATGGCGGGGCGCGACGTGCGATTCCTGACGGGCACCGACGAACACGGCATCAAGATCGTCAAGGCCGCCGCCGAAAAAGGCACGACGCCCAAGGGGCTGGCCGACGAGGTCGTGGTGCATTTCCAGGAACTCTGGCGGGCGCTGAACATCTCCAACGACGACTTCATCCGCACCAGCCAGCCGCGACACGAGAAGCGCGTGCAGGAGCTGGTCCGCCGCCTGGTGGAAAAAGGCCAGATTTACGAGGGCTCGTACGAAGGCTGGTACGACGAAGGGCAGGAGGAGTTCGTCACCGAGTCCACCGCGCGCGACGGCGAGTACAAGAGCGCCATCAGCGGAAAGCCGCTGGTCCGATACAGCGAGAAGACCTGGCTCTTCCGCCTCAAGGCCTGGATCGAGCCGCTCAAGAAGTACATCGACGAGCATCCGGACTTCATCCAGCCGCAGGCCCGGCGAAACGAGGTCCGCAGCAAGCTGGACCTGGGCGTCGAGGATCTGTCGATTTCCCGCGCCCGCGAAAAGCTCGGCGGCTGGGGCATCCCCATGCCCAACGACCCGACGCACAGCGTGTACGTGTGGATCGACGCGCTGTCCAACTATTACACCGCGCTGGGCCTGCCGCCCATCGGCGACGAACTGGACAACAAGTTCGCCTCGTATTGGCCGGCCGCGGCGGGCGACGGCAAAGAGGTCGTTCACCTCATCGGCAAGGACATCCTGTGGTTCCACGCGGTGTACTGGCCGTGCATGTTGATGGCGCTGGACATCCCGCTGCCGCGCACGATTTACGCGCATGGCTGGTGGACCAGCGAGGGCAAGAAGATGTCCAAGACGCTGGGCAACTTCATCAGCCGCGAGACCATCGCGGAAATCTGCCGCGATTACAGCGTCGATTACTACCGCTATTTCCTGCTGCGGGCCGTGGCGTTCGGCACCGACGGCGACTTCAGCCGCGAGATGCTGCTCCAGCGGTACAACGCGGAACTGGCCAACGGGCTGGGCAACCTGCTGTCCCGCACGGTGCAGATGATCGGCAAGTATTTCGACGGCGCGGTGCCGCCCACCGGGCCGGCCGACGCCGTGGATGCCCCCGTGTACGCCGCCGCGAAGGAGCTTGCGCAGACGGCCTCGCAGGCGATGGAGCACATGGAATTCCACGCCTACATGGACCGCATCTGGGGATTAGTGGACGCGACCAACCGGTACATCGACGTGACCGCGCCGTTCAAGCTGGCCAAGGACCCCGCCCAGCGCGAGCGCCTGGGCACGATCCTGTACAACTGCGCCGAGGCGTTGCGGCTGGCGCTGGTGTACCTGGCACCGATCATGCCCCAGACCTCGCCGCGAGGCTTGGCGCAGCTCGGTTGGCAGATCCCCGCCGGACAGACGTTCGAGCAGTTCGGCCAATGGGGCGTCCTGCCGCCCGGGGCCAAGGTGGCCAAAGGTGAAGGATTGTTCCCGAGAAAATGAGAACGCGATTCGGGTTTCGGGAATCGGGTTTCGGGTAAGAGACAGCCAAGACGCATTGGGTTGTTATCCGTCCCGAATCCCGAAACCCGATTCCCGATTCCCGTTTCACTATTGATGGAATCCTGTGTAGAATGTTCCGTATGACCAGTGAACCAGAAAAATCTCTGGATCAGGTCCTTCGCGAGGACCATCGGTTTCCGCCGGAGGCGTACGCGTTTTTGCGCGAAGGCCTCAGCCGCGCCGTCAAGGACACCTACGGCGAGGAGGCCCAGAAGAGCCCCCCGCCGGGGCAAAGGCACGTCAGCGGACAGCAGCTTTGCCGGTCGCTGAGGGACCTGGCCGTCGAGCGATGGGGCCAGTTGGCCAAGACCGTGCTGGGCCGGTGGAACATCCACGCCAGCGTCGATTTCGGCGAGATGGTCTACCTGATGATCCGCCACGGATTCATGAAGAAGACCGAAGAGGACAGCCTCGAAGATTTCAGAAACGTGTACGATTTCCAGGAAGCCTTTCGGCTCCAGGATGAGTTTGAGTTGAAGGAATGAGCGAGAACCCCAAAGCCGCGACGCCCTCTGAGCCGATAGACGTGGTGGACGGAATCGCCGACCGGTCCAGCCATCCGGCGGCATGGAAGTACGCGATCTTGGCGATGGCGTTCCTGGCCTGGGTGGCCGTGCTGCTGGCGACCCTGACGGGCCGGCTATGATGACAAGGACAAAGGATTGAATATGCGACAGGAGGTTGCAATGCTTCGAACGTGGTCCGGTACGCTGGGAATTCTTTCGATCACTCTGGCCGCGGCGCTTCTGGCAGGCTGCCATGAGCCCCAACAACTCAACGAAAAGTACGTCACTCGCCCCACGGAAGTAACCCTTTCGGCATCGCGGTTGGCGCAGGATCTGCGCATGCAGGTGACCTACCGCACCAGCAGCCAGGTCACGCTCCGCAACGCGGACAACCGGGTCGATATCTACACCGAGCCGCAAGGCCGGGTGTTTGTGAACGGGCGGCCTCTGGGCGCTTACAACGGCATCTCCTATGAGCGCGGCGACGTTTTTGTCCCGGCGAACCTGGAGTCGCAGATTCGTCCGTATCTGCGGGCCGGCGGGACGCCCCCGACTCCGCCGATAGTAATCCATCCTGGAACCGGTCCCATGCCCCCGCTGGCCAGGGTGGACCATGGTCGCGTACTGATCGATCCCGGCCACGGCGGCAAGGACCCCGGCACCACCAGCGCCGCGGGACTTCACGAAAAGGCGGTAGTCCTGGACGTTGGACTCAAGCTCGAACGTGACTTGGCCTACAGCGGCGTCAAGGCGACCATGACCCGCAGCAACGACACCTTCGTCGAACTGGACGAGCGGGCCGCGATGTCCAACCGCGAGAAAGTGGACCTGTTCGTCGCGGTACATGCCGACGCCGCCGAACGAACGTCGGCCTACGGATTCACCGTGTATGTTTCACGCAGCGCCGGACCCCGCTCTCACGCCGCGGCGGTGGCCATCGAGCGGGCCATGAGGTCGGCCGGATTCACCAGCCAGGGCATTCGCCAGGCGGGTTATCGCGTGCTGGTCAAGAACGACATGCCGGCCGTGCTGATCGAACTGGGCTATCTCAGCAACCCCTCCGAGGCCTCGAAGCTGGGCGACCCCGGTGAACGCAGCATCTATGCCCACGCCATTGCCGACGGGATCGTACATTACCTCAAAAACATTCCATGATGAATAAGGGCGGCCCGCACGGCGGACGATGTCTGCACGGCCAGATTCCTAAGAGATCACTCACTTATCCGTAATTCAATGGCCGGGTCGGGGGCGTGATCCGGAGTTTCCTTGGCGATACAGATCGGGACAACTTCCCGACGGTAGTGGACGATCACCCCACCCGCCTCCCGCCCCCGCCGAAAGATATTGTCAAAATCAGGTGTTTACCGTACTTGACAGAATCAAAATCCGCTCTATACTTATACTACAGGTCTAAAGATCCCAAAATAAGCAACAGAGACCCGGCAGAGTTTTCGCCGGAGCAACGGTGAAAATGTGATTAGCGGCAAATGGCAGATTCTTAGAATCGTCGTTGCGCTTGGTTCGCTTTCATTTGTCTTTGCGGCTCCGGCCCAGGGCACCCTGAGTTACCCGGTAACATTCACAGTCCAATGCGACTCTGATATTGTCAGCGAAGTTTTCGACCAACCCCTCCAGACCTCAGTCGAAGTCCTCAACCCCTCGGGGAACTGTATCGCCACGATTTGTCAGGCGGACAGTGCGATTGAGCCGGACCCTGTCGTCAACCTGCATTTTGACGTTCAGGCCGGAAGTTCGGACACCACCTTCACGATCCGTTCGGCGGTGGTCAGTTTCCCGGCGTTAACCAACCCCGAGGGTGTCGCGTCCTCCTCGCTCACTCTGAACGACATCGACGGGAATGGCGCAACTCTTACCGGCTTGGAGAGCGGCGGCAACGTCTATAAGACGATTTATAACGGCAGCGTTTCCTGCACATGCCTGAATTCAAGCTATTCCGTCACCAACCCGTATGACGGCCAGGTCGAGAGCAATCGCGACCCGATCAGCGGGATGAGTATCATGCCTGACACCATCACGAGCATCCAATCGGAGTACCAGTTCACCTTGAGCGCCAACGACCAGGCCAGCGGCACCGGCACGTTCGATGTTCAGCCTGTCCCCGAGCCGCTCACACTCGTTGGCGTTTTGACAGGGCTGGCTGGACTTGGCGGTTATGTCCGCCGTCGCGTCAAGCCGCAATGAGTTATGAATTGGACCCTGCCGGACGGCGGATCGAAAGTGCGGCATCTCTTGGGGTTTCAAAGATCGGCAAGCTTCAGATAGCCCTCCGCATGTCCAAGCGCCAAGCGATAGGGCTCACTTCGCGTGCCTGGGCCGCTTGTAGGACGCGCCAACCGCTTCCGACGGGATGGCATGGAATTCCTGCCGCGAGCTGACCGTTCCTCGCAGTCTGCACAAGAAGAAGATCATCACTCCGGTACGATCGTCCACATGCAGTGCCGAATACAGACGGCCCAGGTGAGCGCGAACCGTGGGGACCGCAATCTCCATTTCCTTGGCAATCTTCTTGTCATCCAGACCCAGCAGAATATGGAAAGCAATTCGCTTCAACTGTGGCGACAGGTTCAACCCCTTCGTCAACTCTTTCCATACCTCATCTGTCAGGATCGATCTCATCTCTGCCTCACCTCAACAAGAAGTCGAAAACCCAACTCAAGTCAGGAACGGCCGACGACGGCACGTAAGAAATTCCGCCTCGCAGCCCTCGACCTGCCATCCGTCGATGCGACTTGGGATAGCGAACCCGATCTGAACCGCGAATGTCCAGAGCGTCACGGTGTCGGTTCCGATGGTTGCGGTGGATTCCGCGGCTTTTGCTGCTGACGAGCAAGGTATCGCTGGAGAGAGGCGGATGTCGAATCCAGCAGGCGCGGAACCTGCGACGCGGAGAGGTACACGCGGGCAGAAACCGCCGCCGTGGGAAAGAACCTCGTGATGAAGTCGAATACGAATTCCGCCGGCGAATGCGAAATCATCACGGCCGTGGCGTACGCGCCCGAGAGCACGTCGTCGGACATCTTCAGGTCCTTGTAGATTTCCTGTACGCTGGGCCGCTGGGCCGTCTGGGGGCGGGGCAACTCTTTGGGCGGACCGAACGCCGTCTGGTATTTGTGGAGATTCTCCTTGAGGGCGGCCACAAACTGGGACATCACCTGCTGACTGACAACCACGCGCGACGCCACGCGCGCCGGCCGCGCCAAACCTTGCACGAAATCGATGATGAATTCGTCCGCGCCCTCCTGCACGATGGCGCCCGTGCAGAACACGCCCTGGCCCACGCGGTCGGGAACCCTGGCCCCCACCGAGTCGTTATGCACCTGTTCGCTGTAAACCCTGGGGCGACTGTCGGCGCTGTCGGATGCCCCACCCTCGGCGGGCTTGCTGTTATCCACCGGTCCACTGTCATTCTCGGACATATAATCCTCAATCACGCGATTTGCGCGCCGGTGGCTGCACCCGTTGGCACGACCGCCGGCACGATTGCGATCTTCGTCTGATTGTCCGGTGCGGTTGCCCGCAAGTCAATTGGCAAAAGAATTGCCGGCCAGGCACATGCGCCCCGGCGCGGCCGGGCCGACGAGACGCGGAAGAAAGAACAAACCGCAGGCCGCAAGAAACGGGACAGCCCGTTGCTCCTGCGACCCGCGGCCTGCGATGTACGGTCTTCTTCCTTACCGATGCCAGCCTCCGGCATGATAGTGATACGCGCCGCCCTCATGGACCCAGCGATGCGGTTCCCAATGGGCGCCTCGATACGGCGGACGGCCCCAGTGGCCGCGCGACCAGACATAGTGATGGCCGTAGTACGTGTAGAACCCGCCGACCCACACCATGCCGACCTCAGGCGGAGGCCCGTACTCCTCCACCACCGGCGGCGGCGGGGCCTCTTGCACAACCACAGCCTCCGGCGGCGGAGCCTGCTCAACGACGACCGCTCCGCCCGGAGGAGGCCCCTCGCGCTCCACGACGACTTCATGGCGGTGATGGCAACCGGCCATCGCGACCGCGCTCATAACAAACAGACCTAGCCCTGCAACCGAGACTGCTTTCATGGTTTGCTCCTTGCTTCAAGTTTCACAATGACTTCCTACCATCTATCATAGGGACCGATGCCGCTTTGATAAAGACATTCCCGAGCGTGGAAGGTTAGGCTTCCTGGCGCGCCCTGTCGTGCGAACCGGCGAATCTGCCGCAAAAGTGGGAGTATCCGGCGGCCTTGGGACCGATAATTCTGCGGCAAGAAGAAAATGTTAACGTTTCAAGATTTAACTGGATTCTAATTAGGTGATACGTTATACCTAATTGACCGCGTTGTGTCTTACCTGGTTGTGTCTTATCCGTATTGGGTCTTACCCGTATTAAGTAGGTCTTGCGATTGCAGCGTGTTACATGGTCGGCATGGTCGGTATTGCGGCATAAAAGAATGAGTCAGGAAAGATGAAAACATTATCAACGGCACAGGCGGCCCGCCTGCTTGGCGTGTCGGATCAGTCCGTGGCGAATTGGGTGGATTCAGGCGATTTGCGCGCCGGCAAAACCCCTGGCGGGCACCGCCGCGTGGAACCCAAGGACCTGGTCAAATTCCTTAAGCGCCTGAAACTCCGCGTCCCATCCGAACTGCTTTCCGATGACACGGTCATGCTGGTGGTCGACGACGAGCAGGAGGTCGGGCAATCGATCAAGAGGTCGCTCAAGACGAAGCACCCCGACTGGAAGATCTCGATCGCGCTCGACGGTTACGCCGCCGGGGAAGCGGTCGCGACGGACCATCCCCATGTCGTCCTGCTGAACCTTCACGTGCCGGGCATGGACGGCCTTGAGATATGCCGGAAACTCAAGGCAATGCGGATCCCCCATCGCACACTGGTCGTTGCCCTCGCGGCTCTGCCCTCGCCGCAAGACAAGGAAGCGGCCATGAGCGCCGGCGCCGCGGCGTACCTTCCCAAACCCGTCGACCTCGACCACCTCTGGCAGACGATCCATAAGCTGCTCCCCGTCTCAGGTTAACTTGCGTTTCTGACAGGCCAAGCAAGAACGGCCCGCGAGCGATAGCCGCATGCGCGAGCCTGTCGTCCGTTCCGTTCGAGTCGCAGAGTCATCCAATGCCCCCGGCCCCGCCAGCCGGCCTAGCTGAGTTTCCATGCGCTGCCGCCACCCCAGGCTCCCCGAATCTCCCTGATTCTCCCCGCAGATCCCGATTCGCATGACCGATCACGCCAAATCCCCGCAGACCCCCAGTTCTCCTCGCTGTACTTCCCCGGCCGGCGCAAATAATTTATCAAAATTGTAACGAAGATGTAACTAATATACAAAAATGTAATAAGTTACGAATTGGGGCTAATCGAATCAATAGACATAACATGCTGTAATGCTGGAGCTTGCAAATAATTACTCTTCTGGCACGCCAAATGCACTATCAATTCCAGTTCAGTTACTGGCGGCCCGCCTCGGCGGGCGATATCGGCAGGGCCCGGACATGTTGCGGCGGGCCACTATGTTGCACCTTTTGGAAGGATCGGAACCATGACAAGCGTTGGAACTCAACTGCCTTCTGTAAAACCGACTCTGGGCCTGCTTGGCACCACGATGAACGCCATGGCCCTGATCGCGCCGGGCGCCTTCTTGTGGATCACCTATCAGATGCAGGCCGGCGCCACCGCGCCCGACGGATCGTCCGTCGCCGCCGACATCTGGCCGGGAATCGTCGTCGCGCTGGCCGTTGCGTTCCTGACCGCCTTATCCTACGCCCAGTTGGCCAAAATCTATCCCGAGGCCGGATTCGCCAGTTGCGTGTACTTCGCCGAAAAGGCTTTCCTGGACAGCCGCGGCGAAAAACACAGCGGCCCCCGGTCCGTCGCGCGCCTGGCCAAACTCGCCACCGGATGGTCCGCCCATCTGTTTTACTGGGTCTATCCGGGAGTGATGGTCGCCACGATGGCCACGCTCATCGGGTACATTTACACTCAATGCTCCGGCGGCAAGACGCTTTCCATGGAGGCCTTGACGCTCATCGGAATCGTCTTTGCGGCCGTGACCGGTTACATCGCCTACCGCGGCGTGACCGGTTCCACGATCACCAACATTTGGATCAACATCATTCAATGGGTGGCGCTGGTGGTCTTCAGCGGGCTGGCCATCTGGTATCGCTGCGCCAACCCGCAACACGCCGCCGATTGGTCCTTCAGCGGCACGTTGGATTCCATCCGGCCGCATTCGTTTTCCGGCATCCTGGTCCAATCCACGATCGCCATCCTGATCCTGGTCGGTTTTGAAAGCTGCACCGCTCTGGCCGCCGAGACCAAGAACCCCAAGAAAACCATCCCCAAGGCCATCATCATTGCCCTGGTCGTTCAAGGCTTGTTCGCCTACCTGCTGGAATACTTCGCCGGTGGCCTGATGGTCGGCAATAGCCTCGTCGGCGCCGGCGTCGACGCCAAAGGCGCAGCCATTACCCTCACCGGAATGGACGCTGCGGCCGCCTCCAGCGCCCCCATCGGAGACATGACCAGCCTGATCGGCAACTCGCTCGTGCCGGGGCTGGGCTTTGGGCTGATGGTCACCATGGCCATCACCGTCGCCATCGCCCTGGTTGGCACCACGCTGAGTTGCATGAACACGGCCATGCGAGTGAGCTGCGGCATGGCCGAGGACCGCGAAATCCCCGGAATGATGAGCTTCATTCACGACAAGCACGGCACGCCGCACATCGCCCTGCTGATCCTGATCTTGGTCACCTCGGCGATCGGCGCCGTGGGCGTCCGTTCGGTCGTCGGGCTGACGGGCATCACGCTGGCCTCCAACCTCGGCACGTTCATCCTGTACGGCCTGACCTGCGCGTGGACCATCGTGGCCTTCAAGGGCCGCAAGGGCGAGTTCAGCGTGCTCAAGCACGCGATCATTCCAGGCCTGGGCGTCCTGACCAATCTGATCATGGTCGTCGCGATCATTTACCTGTACTCCATCGGCAACGCCGATTCCAAGTCCGAGGCCTTGATCTGCTTCATCATCGCCGGCGCCTGGCTGCTGATCAGCCTGGCCTACGTGGCCATGACCACCGTCCGCAAGACCTACGGACTGAAGATGATCTCGGCCACCATCCGTCCCGAGCAGTTGAACCTCGTCGTCGAGGCGCTGAAGGACGGGGACAACATCATGGGCATGACCGTCAGCAAGGTCCGGGGCTTCGGCCGCCAGTTGGGCGACGCCGACGGCGGCAACGGAAACGGCCGCGGAAAGATCACCTTCGTTTCCAAGCTGCGCGTGGACGTGGTGGTCAAGGAATGGGACGTGCCCCGGGTCATGGAGATCATCGGCGAAGGCGCCCGCACCGGCAACGTCGGCGACGGAAAGATATTCGTCATGGACGCCTCCGAGGCCATGCGCATCCACACCGGCGAAATGGGCATCAAGGCGATCTGGCAGGTCAGGGTGCCATGCCCAAGTCTGCGCGGGCATGGGA
>CAZYDC010000127.1:0-11301 GCA_964646065.1 uncultured Planctomycetaceae bacterium
CGACCCGGTGCAGCTTTCGCCAGGCGTGTGGTTCGCCGAGGCGCAGGCCGCCTCCGCCGAAGGCCTCAAGGAAGGCGACGAGCTGTCCATCGTGGCCAACGGTTCCAGCCTGCTGGTGCCGACGGCAAGGTTGATCCTTCACTCCAAAGAGCCCGCTCGCGGCACCGGCCGCCTGCGCGTCAATCCCGGCCCGAACATCTGGAACCAGGCGACTGCGCTGGGCATCAGCGCCGACGGGGAATTCATCGCTCAGAAGGGCAAGCCTGTCTACGGGTGCCTGCAGCTGCCGTTCCGCTATCAATTGCGAATGGAGTCGCCCACGGACCTTCCGCGGACGCTGGACGGCAAGGCCCTCGCCAAATGCTCTCTGGCCAACCCGCTGCCCGTGCCCGTGGAAGTGGACTACGTCTGCGTGGTCAAGGGGTATTATCTCCAGGAGGCCGGGCGGGACGAGGCGAAGCTTACGCTGGCGCCGCACTCGTACGTGACACGCGAGGTCGCCTTTGCGACCACGGAGGACGACCCAGCCTACTCTATGACCACCACGCTCCAGGCTGTTAAGCGCCCCGACCTGGGCTGGCCGGCGTACGATTCACTGGCGTTTTTCCCGGGCCTGCGCAGCTTGGTGCCCTGGTTCGACCCGTACGTGTTCTTCGACCACCGGCGACTGGAGTTCTTCCAGGGGGCAAAGGATGTGCGTCAGCGCCTGGCGCTCAACGGCGAGTGGAGCGCGGCGCTGAGCGAGGACCTCGACCCGCCCATGCCGCCCGCCCAGAGCGCGAAGTTCCAGCCTTGCCTGGTCCCCTGGGCCGTGCCGACCCACACCGCGCACGTCAACAGCGCCTACCTGCGGCGCAAGTTCACCCTGCCCGACGGTGCCGCCGACCGGGTGGCCAGGCTGGTCGTGGAGTCCGTCACCGACGAGGCGACCGCGTACGTCAACGGAAAGCGCGTGGGCAACGTCCGCGGGGCCGGGGCGCCCCTGGTCGCCGACGCGTCGGAGGCTGTGCATTCGGGCGAGAACGAACTGGTGCTGGTCGTGCGCGGGCTGGCCGCCGTCACCAACCCGCAGTATGTCAATGCCAAGAAGGACCCGCCCGTGGAAGGTGTGGCCCACCTGGACGCCCAGGGCGACTGCAACCAGACGCTGGCCGTGGGACAGAACTGGAGCGGATTCACGGGGGTGTCGCTGGAAGTGTCGCCCGCCGTGGCGGCCGATGCGGTGAAGGTCGAGACCTCGGTGCGAAAGAAGACGATCGCCGCGAAGTTCGACCTGCGCAATAGCGCCAAGGGCGACGCGAACGTGCGCGTCAAGGTCACTGTCCTGGACGCGCGCAAGCCGGTCCTGGTCGTGGGCGAGAAGGAGTTGACGCTCCAGGCGGGACAGTCCCAACCGCTTGAGTTCTCCAAGGAATGGCCGGACCCGAAGCTCTGGAGTTGGATGCAGCCCAACCTCTACGTGCTGGCGGTGGAGGTGACGGACGCCAAGACCGGCACGCAGTTGGACTTGGCGCGGGAGCGGTTCGGCTTCCGCGAGACCTGGCTTCAGGGCAGCCAGCTCTTCTTCAACGGGATGCCGGTCCGGCTCAAGAGCGCCGGCTGCTATCCCATGCCATCGATCGATTCGTTCCGCAAGTGCGACATCCAAGTCACCCGAGGCTCATATGACCCGGATTTCGGCGACGAGACCGGGGAGATGTCCACGCAATTGGTCACGGAACTGGTGAATACCGGAAGCAAATACAACGTCGAGAGCGACGCGTTCTGGGAAAACACCCGCGCCGGCGCGCTGGGCGGCGTGCGGCGGGGCTGGAACCATCCCGGCATCATCGCATGGGATCTTTCCAATGAATGGTACGGATACGCGGTCTACACTGGCTGCGACATGAAGCAGGCGGCCGAGCGGTTCGAAAGCGTCGCCAAGGTCGTCGAGAAGCTCGATCCAACGCGCTGGACGTTCTTCAACGGTGATTTCGACATCGGCGGGCTGCACAATACGTTCTCCACGCACTACCAGCTCGCGGGCGCGCGCCCGGGCATCGACGGTGGCGGCTACGGCCTTAATGGCCATGCCCCGTACCTGCCCGACGGGGCCTACTATCGCCCGTTGGACCGTGATTTCCTGCCCAACGAGGACCTGGACCTCAACGTCTTCCAGCACGTCCACTACAAGCTCGGTTCCAAGCCGCTGCTGGACTCCGAGGACCTCTGGTGCGTCGGGGCGACCATCGGGGGCGGGCTGTCCAAGTTCGTCGGCGAGGAGGCCATGCTCGCGCGATGCCAGGTGATGGACCCCGCGATGATCTGGCGATGGAAACAGGACTTCGACGGGCAGCGGGACCTCGGGATGATCCTGCACTCCGACCACGACATGGCCGCAGGCACCGTGACCCGTGCCCACACGCTCCAGACGTTCTTCATACCGGACGTGTCGCACCATGGATTTGCCGGGCAGAAGCTCACCCGCCCCTATGCGCTGCTCAACGACCAGTTCCACAACGCAAAGTTCGCCTTCAACTGGTCGCTGGTGGGGTCCGACGGGAGATCGGCCGCTGACGGCGTGGAGAATCGCGACATGACCAGCGGCCAGACGCAGCGGGGTTCGATTTCCTTCACGCTGCCCACGGTGGAAAAACGCACGACGTACACGCTGCAACTGCGCCTGGAGGCCGACGGCGCATTCGTCTATGGTGAGGACCGCGACATCGACGTCTGGCCGGCCGCGGCGATCCCCGCAGGCGAACTCGCACGGAAGCTCTTCCTGTACGATCCCAAGGGCAACACGGGCAAGGTGCTGACGGACGCCGGCACGAAGTTCGAGACGCTCAAGGAGCTTTCGACCCCGCCGGGCGAGGCGGCCCAAAGCGTGCTGATCATCGGCGAAGGATCTCTAGACGAGAACAGCGCCAAGCAGACGCCAGTCCTGGGCAAGTTCACTGACGACGGAGGGCGCATCGTTGTGTTGGCCCAGACGGTCCTGGCGCAAGGCCTGCCCGCTTCGACCATGCTGGAACCCCGCGAATGGGTGAGCCAGCCATATGTGAGGCTGCCGATCCACCCGGTGCTCGGGGGCGTCACCTCGTGGGACCTGCATTTCTGGGCGGGCGATCGCGTCTCGGCCCGCGGCGCGTACTCCAAGCTCGACAGCGGCGCGGCCATCCCGCTGGTGGACAGCGGCCGGGAAACCGGGCTGGAGTGGGTGGAGTTGATGGAGATGTATCGCGGCAAGGGGCTATACCTGCTTTGCCAGTTGCCGCTGGTCGAAAAATATGGTACGGAGCCGATGGCGAGGGAACTGCTCGCCCGCACGCTGCGGTATGTCGGCGGCAAGGAAGCGTTCCGCTGCCCGACCGCCCGCCTGCGGTTGGCGGGCCACAAGAATGACCCCGTCGAGCGCCGCCTGAAGGATCTGGGCATCGCTTGCGACTTGGTCGCACCCGAGGCAGAGCTGGACCGCAACTTGCCCACGATGGTCGAGGGTGGCACGGCCCCGGCCGCCGCGAAGGTGGCCGCCTGGAAGGCCTCGCTGTCCGAGGGCGCCACGCTGGTGGTGACCAAGGCCACCGCGGACGACGCCGCCTGGATGAGCGAGCTTTCCGGGAGCACCGTGCATGTCACCGTGCCTCGCTACCGCACGTGGGAGGGGCGCGGCTACCGCAATGGGTTCGACCCTCTGACGGCGGGTCTGAGCCATCTGGATCTGTTCTGGAAGCGGTACGAGTTCATGGATTCCACCGCGGAGGACCCCACCTGCGCCATCGAGCAGTTCCAGAACGCTTCGGTCGATGTCGCGGACGGGCGAGAGCTAGTGTTCCCCGGCGCGCTGGTGGAGGTGACGGTCGGCAAGGGCAAGCTGATCATTGACGAGCGCCGGTGGACCACCACCAACGATAAGCTCGCGGCCGTGGCGGACCGGAACCTCTGTGCGCTGGCAATGGGTTTGAACGTGGGCATTGCCCCCGTAACGCCGCCTCGCCAACTGCCGGCCGACATCGCCTACCGCCTGATCGAGCTGACGCCATACGGTACGCGCTCACTGAAGGATGAAGCCGCCGAGGACGGCAAGGGCGGTTGGTCCGACCAGGGACCCGACGCGGACCTGCGGGACTTCCCCGCGGGAAAGCAGAGCCTCCAGGGCGTGCCCTTCGTCATTGGCGATGGAGCCAAGGGCATTATCGTGCTGGCCTCGGATTCCAGGCCCGACAAACAAGGACTGCCTTGGGAAGTGACAATCCCCGTCGGCCAGAAGATCGAGGGGTTGTACTTCATCGACTCCCTGGCCTACGGTGGCGGAAGCGGGCAGGTCATCCTGTACCAGGTGCAATACGCCGACGGTTCATCCGCGGATATTCAGATCATCGAAGGCAAGAACATCCGCGACTGGGCCAACAAGGACAGCGGCGCCTTCACGCACGAGCGAGACACAAAGACGGTCGCCGCCTGGGTCGGAAAGTGCCGGATGTTCTCGCCCATCACGGTCTACATGACGCTGTGGGTCAATCCCAATCCCGACAAGGCCGTCACGGGCGTGCGATTCGTCACGCCGACGCACGGACCGGTGGTCGGCTTGCTGGGCCTGACCGCCGTGGTCCGGAAAGACGCAAAGGAAGCTCCTGCGGAGCTCGCCAAGGCGCAGGAACTGTACAAGCAGGCCCAGGAAGCGACCCAGGCGGGAAAGAACGACTATGCCAAGGCGCTGCTGAAGAAGGCCATCGCCGCCTCGCCGGATATGTCGGCCGCCTACCAGGCGCTGGCCGACCTCTGCGAAAGAACACAAAAAGAAGACGAGGCCCTGGAGGTCTATCGCCAGTGGACTCGGGCCGGGCCGCGAACGCCTCTGCCCTGGAACCGCCTGGGCGAGATCCTCGAACGACGCAGGGACTACAAGGGCGCCCTGGAAGCTTACGCGCAGTCCCTGAAGGTCGAGTGGAACCAGCCGCCCGCCCTAGAGGCCAAGGCACGCCTGGAGAAACTTGTGCAGCCGTAGCTGTGATTGCCGACTCAGCGGCAAGGAGAATTTGTGCCTACCGAATATTCTGTCCGCATTGATTCTATAGGACTTACGATCCTTGTTTGCGACAGGATTCGATCGTAGAATTTTGGCTCCGACCAAGGACTGAGGCACGGAGATGGGCATCTTGCGGATGATCTTGGCAGTCTTGAAGGCGTTCTTCACCAGCCGCGCCAATCTGACCGCCGAGAACGTGATGCTCCGGCAGCAACTGATCGCCCTGTAGCGATCCGTTCCACGCCTCAAGCTTCGCCGAACGGATCGGATTCTGTTGTGCTGGCTCTCTCGGCTATGGACAGGTTGGCGATCGGCCTTGCTCATCGTCCAGCCCGAAACAGTAGTTCGATGGCACCGCCAGGGCTTCAAGCTCTATTGGAGTTGGAAGTCTTGCAAGAAGTCTGGCCGACCGAAGATCGATGCGGAAGTTAGGAACCTGATCCGCCGCATGTCCCGGGAGAATCCCACCTGGGGCGCTCCGAGGATCCAATCCGAGCTGGCTCTCTTACAGGCCTCATACTCTTCATCAACAAGTGCAATCAACTCCGCCCGCGAAGGAACGCATTCCCTCTAACAACTAAGTGGTCCAATTCGCAAGTCCGGTGACGTATACTTCGGCCTTCATGCAACCGCCTTTTGCGGGTGCGGCACATAATTGGTATGTCATCGTATTTGCAAATGACACCACTAAGGAGTCACCCATGACCATCACAGTTCACATGATTGGCAATGCCCATCTGGACCCGGTTTGGCTGTGGGAATACGCCGAAGGCATCGATACCGTCCTGGCTACCGCGCGGAGCGCATGCGACCGCCTGGACGAGTATCCGCAATTCATATTCACTTGCGCGGGAAGCTGGTTCTACCGTCAGGTAGAGTTGGCCGACCCGGCGATGTTCGAGCGAATTCGCAAGTTCATCGCCGCCGGAAGGTGGGCGCCAGTCGGCGGAATGGTAGTCCAGCCGGACTGCAACCTGGCGATGGCGGAATCTTACGCCCGGCAGTTCCAATATGGGCAGGGATACTATCGCCGAAAATTCGGCCTGACGACCAAGGTCGGCTACAACGTTGACTCGTTCGGCCACACCGCGTACATGCCCAGGTTCCTTCGGGATGCCGGCATGGACGCCTATGTTTTTTGTCGTCCGGAAGATCCGGAAAAGAAACTTTCCAGTTGCCTGTTCCGCTGGCGCAGCCCGGACGGTTGGGAGGTGACAGCTTTTCGCTTGCCGGGTGGTTATCAAGCCTCGTTGCCTGATATTCGGGGAAATGTCGAGATAAGCATTGGAAAACCTTCCAACGGCAGAGAATTGTGTGACGGCCAGAAGTTGCCCGATGGGATAGAGCACACCTTGTGTTTTTACGGCGTGGGCGACCACGGCGGCGGACCCACCAAGGCGCAGATCGAGTGGATCATCGCCCATCAGGACGCGATTCCCGGCCTCAAGCTGGTGTTCAGCCATCCCCAGGCGTTTTTCGACGCCATCGCCGGCCAGAAGGACCTGCTGCCTGTCGTGCAAGACGAGATGCAGATGCACGCGGTCGGCTGCTACGCGGTCGAGCGCCGCATAAAGGTCCCGATGCGCCGGGCCGAGCACAAGCTCCTCCAGACGGAGAACGCGCTCAAGCAGTTCCCCCAGGCGGCCCCGCCGGAGGCGGATAAACAACTGGATTGTGCCTGGGAAAAAGTGCTCTTCAACCAGTTCCACGACGTCTTCTGCGGCACAAGCCTGGACGCGGCCAGCCGCCGCGCATCGGGCGAACTCGAAGCGGTCTGTGCCAAGGCGGACGACCTCATTTCCATAACCACACGCCGCGCACTGCGGGACCAGGCCCAGCCGGGCATCCACAAATTGGTGGTCTACAACCCCTCCGACACCCCCTTCGAGGGAATGGTCTACGCCGATTCGTTGCTGTACCCTTTCAGTCTTACAAATCTCTCCCTGCTGGACGAGCGGGATCAACCGCTGCCCGTACAGATGGTGGAGCACCGGGCGGTGATTCCCTGGACGATCGGTTTGATCTTTCCTTTGTCGGTCCCGGCCGGAGGCATGCGCATCCTGCGACGGGTTGGCGAGACCCATTTCCTGGACCCCGCCCAATACACGCTGGCAGACCGCGGCGAGTCGACAAACCGAATCGCGGCGACCGGGAAACAACTGGCTAACAGCCTGGTGGAGGTCGAAGTGCTTGAGACGTCGCTACGGTTGGGCGGCTGGGAGTTGTCCTTCGTGGTGCGGCACGATACGACCGACACATGGTCGCACGACACGGAACGATTCAACGAAAGAAAAGCCGGACAGTTCAAGTTTCGCTCTTGGATCGTCAAGGAACAGGGGCCTTTGCGGGGGCGATTGATGGGGAGGGGCGCATTCGGACATTCCGGAATATGGTGCCACCTCATGGTCCATGACGGCTCGCCGATGGTACGGTTGCGGCTTATGGTGGATTGGGCGCAGACTCGGCAATTGCTGCAGGTCCGCATGAAGTCACCCGGCAGAATTACCAGTCGAGTGGACCTTGTCGCCGGAGGGCCGCTGGACCGCAAGCTCGACGGCATCGAGAGGCCGCTGAACGGCGGGATGATCCTTGGCGGACAACATGGGCGATTGGCGATGGTGGCGCCGGAAGTTTTCTCCGTCAGCGCGGATGCCCGCGGCGCGAGCCTGACGCTTCTCCGCAGTCCGTACACGGCCAATGACAAGCATGGCGGCATTCGGTTCGAACAACCCGTGACCGACCAGGGCCAGCACTACTTCGACATCGACCTGTACCCCAACTTCGACGGCGACGCGGCCAAGTTGGCGAGTCTAGCCCGCCAATCCGCCATGCCGCCGTTCGTGTGGGATTTGACGGGATGAGGCGTAGGGCTCCGACCTTCTATGAGAATTGGCCGTATGTCAAGACGGAATCCTCGCAGCTTGATTCCAGGTCGTAGAAGCGGTTCATCCTTCTATTAGCGGGTCACTTCCTGGCCGAGCCAGGTAGGCCCGAACATGGTTATTGGAGGCCGCGGCGGCATATTCTCCGGGAGTTGGGTCAACTGCCCAAATGGTCGGTGGATGCTCGCAGGGCCCTACCGGCTGGAATTGTGTTACAGAAGAGTCTCTGTTTAGATATTCTCCTGAACATGAAATAACCTTCAAGGAGTCGTTCATGTTCCAACCGATTCGTTTTGCTGTTGCCATTTTTGTCTGCCTTGGCCTGCTGGTTGTTTCGGCGCACGCCAAGGACTACTTTGTGGACCAGAAACACCCCAAGGCCGACGATAAGAACGCCGGCACCGAGGTACTACCATTCAAGACCATACAGCCTGCGGTGAAAGCCGCCCAGCCCGGCGACACGATCTGGGTCAAGGCGGGCAACTACGAGGACTTCGTCCTGATCGACAAGAGCGGAACGGCGACCAGGCCTATCACCCTGAGCGCCTGGAAGGACGACCGCGTGCGGATCGGCTTCCTGCCCCGGGCGCTGCTGGCGGATGGCAAGTGGCAACCGATTGCGGGCAGCAAAAGTTGGCAGGTCAAGCTGACGACCGACATGCCCGAGGACTTCATGGTGGTCCTTAACGAGAAGGCGATCCTCACGTTTTATCAGGATGGGCCGCCCAAGGATGAGAAGGTCAACTGGGCCTCCTACCGCAAGAGCGACCGCACGCTATTTTTCAATGCCAACGGAAAGAACCCCGGCGAACTGGGGCGGTTCGAGTACGGCCGGAAACTGCGAACGTCAATTGCTAGCCTGTTTCAGCTTTACGCGGACTACTGGACGATCCGCAAGATCGAGTTCAGCTATTGCACCGAAGGCCTGAACGTGTCGGGGGCGAACAGTTGCGTCGTCGAGGACTGCTTCTTCATGCACTGCTACTGCCGCGCCCTCTTCATGAGCGCCAAGGCGATTGTCATTCGCCGCTGCAACTTTTACCGTTGTGGCTCGGGGATCTCCGGCTGCGGGCCCGGCAACGGCCACATCATGGAAGACAACATGATCGTGGAGTGCGGGATGGCGCCCGAGGACGATCTTTTCGCCTCGATCGTTCCAGTGTACGGGTCCGAAGGCGGCGGTCCGATCGTGTTCAAAGGCGCCATGCAAGGACAGCTCTTCATTCACAACATCCTTTCGGACAATCCCGGCGGCGGCTGGTACGCCGACTGCCCCGGCTCCCAGTCCAGTCGCATTATCGGCAACGCTTTCTGGGACAACGGCAACGGCATCTACAACGAGGCCGATGTCAACGACACCGTCACCCAGGGCAACGTGTTCTACCGAAACGGCATCGGCAGTTCGGTCGCCACACGATGGAACATCATCGAGAACCTCTTCTTCGAGGGCGGCGTTTGCTGGAACAACCTGGACATCAACCCGATCCGCGATGGATACATGCTGCTCCGCCGCAACGCGTTCATCAATCCGCCATCCAACGGATACCTCATCGCATACGCATCCGGCTGGGGCCAGTACGCCTGGCCTGAAGTTCTCAGCAACTGCATCGTGGACCGAAACCGAATCTGGCAGGGCAAGGATGCGGTCCTCATCAACGATGGCGGGGCCAGGAAGTACAAGACCCTGGAGGATATTCGGAAGGAGTTCGACTGGGAGCGCCATGGCGACGTCAAACCCTATGACAAGGACAGGGACACCGTCGAGTCGGCCGTCAAGGAAATGGGCGGCAGCGTCGTGACGTTCCGCATTCCCTGGGGCAAGCACTCCGGCGATGCCCGACCCATGCTCGCCAACTCGCGGATCGACACCCACTGGCCGGGGGCCGTGCTTTCCACCGAAATCAGCAGTGTGCCATGCTACTTCTGGCGCGTTGCCGACGGTAACTATGTACCGTCCTCCCAGTGGGCCAGGTACGTGCCCCACGAATACTGGCTCATCCCCGGCGGCGGGGAGAACAGCCAACTCACCAACGGCTGCCGATGGTATCTCGACGCCGAGGCGAAGTTCCCAAAGGATCTGGAGGAAAAGACGCCCTGCCACAAGGGCCATTTCCAGGAATGGGGCTGGAAGATGAACTACACGGAGGGCAATGCTTGGCTGGTGGTCGAAGGCGTCGAGCCCAATAACATGCTGCCGCAAGGCACGGGCTATTGGACGCCGTTCCTGGGCGCTGCCACAGGCGCCAAGATCACCGTCTCGTTGAAGATGCGAGGCAAGGGCCTTGTCTCATCCGACAAAGGCTCCCCGGCCATCTGGCTCCAGTTCACCAACGAGACCGGCCAGAACCGCCAGCGCGTGTTCCTGGTCGGCAAGGACGACGCCGGAAAAATGCAGCATGAGGAACTGACCAAGGGCAACTTCGACTGGACGGATGTGAAGCAGACCGTCACCGCCCCCAAGGGCGCGATCCGCATGGCCTTGTTCATGGGCGTGCTGCCCTGCAAGGGCACGGTGTGCTTCGATGACATCGACATCAAGACCGACACGGTCGCCTCGCCGGCCGCGCAGACGCCGCAAGAGGCGCTGCCGCCGCGCCTGCCGTTGGAGCGGATCAAGACCGTGAATATCATCGACCTGTCCAAGCTGGCGAATCGCGGCCTGGCGGACCAGGACGCCAACGACGGCAAAGGCGGATGGTCCGACCAAGGTTCGGCCGCCGACATGCGGGCCCTCAAGACCGGCAAGGTCAAGTACGGCGGCGTGCAGTTCGAGATCGGCGCGGAGCCCAACTGCTGCGTCGTGCTCAAGAGTTCTAATCGCAACCCCGGCAACTTGCCCGAAAAGGTGACGATCCCCATCGGCAAGAAGCTCGACACGCTGTTCTTCCTGCACGCCGGCGCCTGGACGCAGCAGGGCTGCGACGTGAACTTCACGTATATCATCCACTACAAGGATGGCAAGGCAGTCACGCTCTCGGTGGTGGGCGATATCCTGGCCGACTGGATCGCCGACCCCGTGCGGCGGTTCCCCAAGGAGAACGATACGTTCTCAACGGCCGCCGCGACCGTGCCCGTGCCGCAGTTCGGGCAGGGAACGATCTATCGAATGGAATGGAACGCCCCGGCGGAACGTCGCGGGGTGGAGATCGAGAGCATTGAGTTCATCGGCGGCGGAAAGACCGTGCCGGTCCTGCTGGGAATCACAGGCGTGACGGAATGGTAGGCTCGGAAAGTATGCACGTCCGCCGAAGTCGGATTGTCGTTTACGGAAACTGCCGGTATTGGTTGTCTAGAGATCACACTAGAAATCTCTCGTTACGGAAAGGCATGACTGATGCGCTGTATGAACATTGTTGGTAATTGTTTAGCGGGTTGAGCGAGTGTTACGGTTCAGCGGGGAGGAGGGGTAGG
>CAZYDC010000128.1:0-11219 GCA_964646065.1 uncultured Planctomycetaceae bacterium
CGACGTGCCGCTCGCGCCCGCCGGAGAACCAGTCGGCCGGCAGGCGGTCCTTCACGTTGTCGCTCCGGAAGCGGGTCTCGTAAATTTCCTTCCACGACCGCAGGTCCTTGACGGGGAACTCCAGCCACTGGCTCATGCCGCTCATGGCCCCGGCGTTGCCCTTGAGGCCCTGGCTGCGCTCGAAGTCGGTGCGGATCATTTTCTTGGTCACGCCGTACTCGTCGATCAGCGTGACGTACCGCTCGCCCTTGTCGAGGATTTTCACCTCGAAGGTCGGCACCATGTTCAGGTTCAGCGGGATGCCCGTGCGGTCCTCCCACTTCATGCCCAAGGCCTGGAAGTAATCCTCCGTAGGCCCCAGGCCCTCGGTGTGCCAACGCTCCAAAGTCTCGCCCCAAGGCCCGATGCCCGGCAGGGGAAGACGCGGGATCTTTTCACCGGCGTAGATGGCGCTGACTAACTCGCGTCCGTTCATGTTGAGGAGTCCTTCTATACACTTTTATTTCGACACAGAGACGCAGAGAGACAGAGAACAACGAGAAAATAAACGACAAAGAAAACTAATTTATCACTCGCTTTAGGCCTTTGACGAGGACTTCCTGGTTGAAATTCATCAGCAATCCAACTTTCTTGCCGGCGGCCTTGAGGGTGCTTCGAAGTTGCGCGGCATGGACCGACGCCAGGGCCTCAACCGATTTCAACTCGACGACGACCTGGTCGTCCACCAACAGGTCGAGCCGATGTTTTCCGATGGCCTGTCCTCGATAGACCACATGACCATCCAACTGGCGGGCAACCTGATGCCCCCGCGCCCCCAGTTCCAGAACCATCGCGTTCTCATAAATCTTCTCAAGGTATCCCGGCCCCAAGGTTCGATGGACTTCAATCCCGGCGGCGATGATAGACTCCGTCAAATCCGCCAGCGGATACTCGGCCACTTTGGATTCGTCTGCCATCTTCTTTCCTATCTTTGTTTCTTTTAACGCTCTTATTCTCTTCGCCGTTCTCTCTTTGTCGTTCTCTGTCTCTCTGCGTCTCTGTGTCGCCTACTTACTCTTCATGCTCACGGAATCGAAATTCACTTTTCCTTCCGCCACGAAAATTCCCACCGCCCCCTTCTTGTGATCGTACATGCGGCAGGAGAGGGCGATTTTGTCGTTGGCGTAGACGACCAGGCAGGAGCCTTCGGCCAGCGCCGTCAGGGTGACGGATTTGCCGGGCGTGATGGCCAGCGGGCGTTCGAGCATGAACGCCTGGTCGGCGCCTCGCGGCCAGCGGTCGATCACCAGCCGGTGGTTGGCGGGTTCGAGGCGGACCTGGTAATAGTTGTCCATCGTCGCGTCGCACCGCAGCAGCAGGCCGGCGGCGGCGGCTTTGTCGTCGAACGTGACCTTGGCGCGGATGAGGCACTCGTCGGGCATGGCCGCGAGCCCGAGGGCGGAGAACCTGCCGGTCGCGTCGGCGGCGAATCGGCCTTTGCCGACGGTCCATTGGCCCAGGATCGGTTTGGGCGACATGGCCACGCCGCGGCCAAACGCCTTGCCGACGCTCGCGGGCATTCGCACGCTTAAGCTGCCGCCCGGTTCCTGCGTGACCTTATGCACCACGAGGTTTCCGCCCCAGTTCCACGGCTGATCGTCCTTCTGGTCGGTCCGCGTGGGCAGCCAGCCGAAGACGAACCGCTCGCGGTCGTTGCCGGCGGTCTTGGCCGCGTAGAACGCCCGCGCGTCGAACTGGTCGTTGGCGGGGGCCAGCCACGGGCCTTGCAGGTTGCGGCTCATGCGGTAGCGGGTCGCGCTGTGCTCGCTGAATTCCGAGAACACCAGGTACCACCACTTGCCGATCGGGAACAGGTCGGGGCACTCGTGCGTGAACCACTGGTCGGGCTGGTAGAACGGCTCGCGGACCTGCCAGTCGCTCAGGTCCTTGCTGACGGCCAGGGCGGTGCATCCGCGAAGGCGGAGCGGGCCTTGGGTTTTGCGGGCGGCCAGGAGCATCCAATATTCCTTCGCCTGGCCGTTCCAGAACACATACGGGTCGCGCCAGTCGTGCGTTTCGTATTGCGGCGGGGCGAAGAGCTTGAACCCTTCGTCCTTTTGCCAGGTCTTCATGCCGTCGTCGCTGACGGCGTGCATGATGCACTCGCTGGGCGCGTCCAGCGCCTCGCGAAGGTGATGATTGTGGCCGGTGTAATAAATGTGGAACTTGCCCTCGGCGTGCAAGGCCGAGCCGGTGAAGATCCACAAATCCTGCTGGCCGATTTTGCCGCGCGGGATCGCCTCGCCCCATTCCTTGAACGTCACGAAGTCCCGCGTCGAGATGTGAAACCACGGCGTGCCCTCGCCATGCCCGGCCACGTCGCGGTAATCCTTCAAATAGAAGATGTGATATTCGCCCTTCCAATAGAGCGGAATAAAGTCGCCGGCCTGGGCGTCGGAGGGCTTGTAAAAAGTGGTCATGGCTTACTTCCTGTGGATGTTGGTTGTCCGATGCAATTCATATTCACACCGCTCTTGTTACCGTTTTTCGGCGAGCGATGTTTGATTACCCGAGTGTTTCCTCTTGGAATGTTTCAAAGCGCCGACAGGCAAGCCGACATGAGATCCAGCTTGCTTGTCGGCGTCGTTGGGTTGCCGCCAAACGTTTTGGGGCTCACCTGACCGTCGCGGTACCGCAAAAGGTTTTCCGCAGAGGTAATCAGCAAACCATTCTTCCCGCATAAAGTCAGATTCCAATGGAGCCTTTTTCAGTATTCGTCAATCGTCATTCGTCAATCGCCATTCGTCATTCGTCATTTTCCCGCCATCGGCGGGTTATACGCGTCCACTCCTTGGATGCTGAACGATGCCTTGGGGTCGGGGATTACCGTCAGTTCATGCTCGCCCGGCGGCAGGCCGTCGGCGACGGTGACGTACTCGCGATAGGGCTGGTTCTGCGGCCAGCCGTTGGGCACGGGACCGCACTGGACATGGTCGAGAAAATCGGGCACGATCCGCCAGACCGCAACGGGCGCGGCCAGCTTGGCGAGGTCCTCGGGCGGATAATGCCACGCCCCCAGCCAGTCGTTGGGCTCGATGGTGATCCGCCCGCTCTTGGAGACGAACTCCTGGGTGTTGGTTCCCTCGCCGTCCTCGCCTGTGAGCGACCCGCGAAGACTGAAGCGGAATTTCTTTCCGTCGGGGCTGATGTCCTTGTAAGCGAGTTCCCACGTTTCGGCCTGCATGTTCGGGCCGGTGAAGTATTGAATGATGGACCCCGGTGGGGCCATGGCCCCGGTGCGCTGGAACGGCCTCAGACCGTGGTACAGGTTCAGCGTGGAAGGCGCCTTTCCGTCGATCAGCACGGACGCCCCGGCAAGGTCGCTGCTCAGGATCAGGTCCACGCGGTTGCCCTTGAACTTGAGCTTGAGCTTGCAGTCCGGGCCGCCAGTGTACTGGCCGACCCCGCCGGCGGACTTCCAGCCGTTGCCTTCCAGCGTGATCTCGTCGTAACGGTGCTCGTCCAGCGGACGGTTGAGGCTGTAGTACCGCACGCAACCGGCCGTCGCCGAGGGGTAGAGCGGGTTGAACCGCAGGTGCCGCTCGTGGATCTCGGCCATCAGCGCGCAGCCCTTGTGGTTGAGGTGGATCGGATCGACCAGCAGGTCCTTGACCGGAATATTGTTCGCCTTGATGAAGTCGATCCATTCCCGCCGCACGTCCAGGAACTCCACGTTGTACTTTTGTGCCAGCCCGCGCAGCATGAAGGTCAGGTCGTCATCGACGGTGTCCATGGTCTTGGCGCTGCCCACGTCGAGGTGGGCGTTGCGGATCATGATGTCGGCGCAGGTTTCCTTGCGGATCGTTTGGATCGAGCGTTCCCACTCGTCGGCCGAGCCGGCGTAGGCGAAGAAGCACACCAGGTCCGGTTTCACGCGGAGGATGTCGTGCCTCATCGCCCGGACCAGCAGGTACACGCCCCAGCCGCCCAGCGAGTGGTTTTCCGCGATGATCTCGGTTCGCGGGTATCGCTCGCGGAGGCGGCCGACGAGCATGTTCGTCCATTCCTGCGCGGTGATGGACTGGCCGTAGAAGACGATCTTCACCGGGCGATGCGTGACCGCGCCGCTTTCCAAGAGGCCCATGACGTGGTTCAGGCGGCCGCCGAAGAACTCCTCGTGCTCTGCCGGCTTGAGCGGGGGAATGTACGAGCGGACCTTCTCCCAGCTTTCTTCCGGAATGGGGCCGGTGAGGGCCTCGGCCGTGCCCGGCGGCACGACGATCTGTACCTTGACCGACTCCGCCGGCGTTCCGTGCGAGTCCACCAGGCGGCAGAACAGACCGCCGTCCCCGACGTAATTATCCACGCGAACCATCAGGTGATTGACGCCCTTTTCCAAATGCGCCGGCACCTCGTCGGACAGCGGGTTGGCGCCCCGCTGGCCCGCGAATCGATGCAGCAACTTGCCGTTGAGAATCATCTTCACCGAGTCGTCCGAACCGACCATGAACTCGCCGTCGAACGCGGCGGGGCTGACCAGCTCGGCGTACAGGTAGCAGCCGGTCTTCTCCAGCGG
Source organism: uncultured Planctomycetaceae bacterium (assembly GCA_964646065.1). Lineage (GTDB taxonomy): Bacteria > Planctomycetota > Phycisphaerae > SM23-33 > SM23-33 > CAZYDC01. The sequence goes on from CAZYDC010000128.1 coordinate 4,556, forward strand.
CTGGCCTTTGGCGTCGGCGAACAGGTGCAGGTGCAGGTACGTGTTCCACCCGCCGGTCATCAGCGGAGCGTGCATGGCCGCGTGTTGCCAGACCAGTTCAGTGGCCTTGGGAATGATCTTCGAGGCAGCCAGCGTGACCTTCTGCCCGCCGACGGGCTGGAGGCTGGCCTCGCCGCCCGCATCGGCAAGCAGGTCGGCGTCCAGGACCGCACCGTACGTCGCGGTGTGGACCTCCAGCGGGAAATAGCCCAGCATCAGCCAGTTCGAGACCTCGCCCTGCGGGCCCAGATCGTAGGTGGTGGGGTTGGCGTTCTGCCCGAGCGCCGGAACAGCCAAAACCGCCAACGCCGCCGCGAGCATCGCGGATACCGCTAACATCGTCGTACAGTGTGTCATTTTATTTCTCCAAAGGGGAATCGGGATTCGGGATTCGGGAAGAAACGGCAAAGAGCCTCTTCGCTGTTTCTTCCCGAATCCCGGATCCCGAAACCCGATTACCGTCTGCTCGCTATTTTTGCATTAGTGGGGGTTTATGCACCTCGACCGTCTGGATGCTGAAGGACCCTGTGTCCGATGGAATCAGCGTCAGCTCGTGTTCGCCCGGCGACAGGCCGTCGGCGATGGTCACGTACTGGTACGGAATGTCGCCCTGCGCGTGGCCGCCGGGGTCGGGCAGGCAGGACACCTGGTCCAGGTAGTCGCGGGCGATTTGCAGGATCATCGCCGGCTGCTTGGGCTGGCCGGGCATGTTGGGCTTGTAGTCCGGGATGTACCGCCAATCGTTCGCGTCGATGATGATCCGCCCGCTCTTGGACACGAAGTTCTCGATCGTGTTGCCCTGGCCGTCCTCGCCCGTGACCGACCCGCGAAGGCTGAACTTGCACAGGCCCGGGCGGACGAATTCCGTGTAGGTCAGCTCCCACTCCTCGGCGATCATGTTCGCCCCGGTGTGGTATCGCTGCGGGACCATCGGCAAGGCCGCGCGGCGGTCTTTGCCGACCGGGCGCTCGCCGTGGAAAAGGTTCAGGTGCGACGGCGCGTTGCCGTCGATCAGCACGCGGGCCGATCCGCTGTCGGGCAGCAGCACCAGGTCCACGCGGTTGCCGGTGAACTTGAGCTTGAGCGTGTTGCCCGGCCCGGACGCCTGCGCCCCGTTGTACACGTCCCGCCACCCGCCGCCGGCGAGCGTGATCTCGTCGTACTTGCGGTCCTCCATCGGACGCAGCACGTTGTAGCTTCGGACCGTGTTCATCCAATGGCTGCGGCTGAGCAGGTTGGAGCGGAAGTGGCGGGCGTACAACTCGGACATCAAAATGCAGCCGGGCTCGTTCAGGTGGATCATGTCCCGCAGCAGGTAGGAAATGTCCAGCTTGTTCGCATGGAGGTAGTCGAGCCATTCCCGCCGCACGTCCACCATCTCGATGTCGTACTTCTGGGCAATCGCGTGGAGCATGAACGCCTCTTCGTCATCGACCGTGTCCATGGTCTTGACGTTGAAGCTCGCGATGTGGGACGTGCGGATCATGAGCTCGGCCGTCGTCTCGCGGCGAATCTTCTGGATGAACCGGTCCCACTGCTCCGCCGTGCCCTGGTAGGCGTGAAAAATCACCAGGTCCGGTTTGGCGCGGATGATGTCGTGGTCCATCACGCGGAGCAGCGAGCCGACGTTCCAACCGCCGATGGCCTCGTTGTCGCCGATGATGTTCGTGTGCGGGTAACGCTCCTGCAACTGCAGGATCAGCAGGTCCGGCCAGTTGGAAACCTCGATGGACTGGCCGTAAATCATGATCTTTACCGGGCGGTGCGTCTGCGCGCCGGTTTCCAGCAGCGACATGGTGCGGGGAATCCTGGCCCCGAAGAATTCCTGGTGTTCAGCCGGCGCGGGCGGGTGAATCTTCGCGGCCCAGGCGCTCCAGGGCGCATCGGGCGGCGCGGGAGGCAGATCGGGCGTGCCCGGCGGGACCACCAGTTGCTCCTTCACCGTATCCAGCGGCAGTCCGTTGTCGTCCACCAGGCGGCCGAAGAATCCGCCGCCGCCGACATAATTGTCCACGCGCACCAGCAGCTCGTTGACGCCCTTGTGGAGTTGGATCGACGCTTCCTCGTCGTTCTGGACGGGGGATCGCTGTCCGACGAACCGATGCACCACCTGGCCGTTGAGCACGACGCGCACCGAATCGTCCGAACCCAGACGGAACCGGGCGTGCAGGTCGGCGGGGCTGACGAGCTGGCAGTACAAATAGCAGGCCGACTTCTCGCGGGCCTGTCCTTTTTCGTCAAAGAACAGCTTCAGTCCTTGCGTCTGGGACCAGCAAATGTACATCACGGGGTCGCGCGTCGCAGCCAGCCGCCAGGCAAGTTCCACCGGCGCCTTGATCGCGCCGCCGGCGGCGAGCTTGACCTTCTGCCCGCCGACGGGCTGGATCCTGCCCTCGCCGCCGCCGGCGGCCAGCAGGTCGGTATCGAGCACCTTGGCGGGCACGGCCAGGTCCTTGTCGAAGGCATTCTGGTCGATGGCCAGCGGGATATACCCCAGCGCCAACCAGCGCGTGACCTCGCCGTAGGAACCCAGGGCGAACGTGGTGGGCGCGGGGTTCTGCGCCAAAACCGGATCGGACAAAATCGCCACGACCGCCAGGACCGCTACAGCCGCCCATCGTTTCATAATCGACTCCTTGGTACAGCGGCGGACGGTTTGTCCGCCCGCACGTGTACCGGGACAACACTCTAAACGGACGCTCGGGGAGTTGGAATCGCTTTTTTTCAGTATCTTCGTTCGTAGTGACGCCGTGAGGCGTTTCTTCAGGAATGCCCTGACGGGCACACTACAAACGAAACATGCGTTTTTTTCCCTCTCGCCCGACATTGCGGTATAATATCGCACTGACCTTCGACGCGACGGGAGTTCAAATATGAGCGACGACGCGGGCATTGTGACAAAACTTGATGAACTGTTGGCGGCCATCCGAGGCTACGACGATCCGCGCCGGGCGGCGGCCGAGTGGAAGCAGGCGCTCAAGCTGCTCCAGAAGACCGACTCGTCGGCCGTGATGGTGACGAACATCGTCGCCGGGCGCGACGTGGTTCGGTTGGCGGGGTTGATCGACCAGCTTCGCGCGCCCGTGGTGACGACGGCTCCGGCCGACGCGCCGGATTCCCTGACCTGCGGCAATGCGTTGCGGGCATTCCGCAAACGGCTGGCGCTGACCCGCCTGGACGACGAATCGCGGATCAGCAGCCACAGCCCGCTGTCCAAGGGCGAGCAGGGTTCGAGCATCTCGGCCATCAGCCCCCCGGTCGAGTGGCCCGAGGCGGTCTGGCAGGAACTGGTGCGCCAGGGCAGGTTGCGGTCCATTGGCCACGGGCTTTATGAATTACCCAAACAACCGTAGAGCGTGGAGCGTAAGGCGTAACGGCGAAGAAGAACAACGAAGACCGTAACGGCGAAGAAACGGCAAGAGAATAGAAACGACATAAGCAAACGAGGTGTTTCATGGCAGAGAGTAAAGCAAGTTCCGCGGATATCGCGATGGTTCGTGATTTGGCTGCCCGTATGGCCGAGATCGCCGCTCTGCCGGTGCAGGAGACCAAGCGCACGCTGTGGCGACAGATCAACGGCCTCAAGCCCCAGCGCCCGATGGTCATGATCGACCAGGTCTGCTGGAACGAAATGAACATCGGCGACGAGCTGGCCCTGCGATGCACCGACTCGGACTGCCGGTACTACGAGTCGCGGCTGCGCGGCACGCTGTACCAGTGGAAGCATTTCCCCGTGGACATGGTGGTCGATCCGTTCGTCCTGGTGCCCAAGGCCGTCAATAACACGGGCTTTGGCATCAACGTCCAGGAACATGTCTCCGTGACCGATCCGACCAATGGCGTCGTCGGCCACAAGTTCGACAATCAGTTCCGCACCGAGGACGACCTGGAAAAAATCAAGGTTCCGAAGATCACCCACGACGAGGCCGAGACCGCCCATCGCCAGGCCGTCGGCAACGAACTGCTGGGCGGCCTGCTGGAGGTTCGCATGGCGGGCGTCGATCCGTATCTGTCGCTGTGGGACCCGATCGCCACGTGGATGGGCGTGGAGAACGCGCTGTACGCCATCGTGGACCAGCCCGAACTCATGCACAAACTGCTGGGCCGCATGACCGACGGTTACATGTCCATGCTCGACCAGTTGGAGCGGCAAGGCCTGTTCTGTCCGCCGCAGGGCCTGATTCATTGCACCGGCGCGTACACCGACGAACTGCCGGCCGCCGGGTTCAACCCCGACAAGCCGCGCGCGAAGGATATCTGGATGTTCCAGTTGGCGCAGATGCTGGCCACGGTTTCGCCCGATATGTTCCAGGAATTCGAGGTGCAATACACCCATCGCATCTGCGAGCGATTCGGCCTGGTGTACTACGGATGCTGCGATCCGCTGGACCGGAAGATGAAGCAGGTGCGGATGATCCCCAAGGTGCGCAAGGTTTCCATGAGCCCGTGGGTCGATCAGGAGCGCGGGGCCGCCGAGATCGGGCGGAATTACGTCTATTCCCGCAAGCCCAGCCCGGCCTTCCTGTCCCCCGACAACTTCGACCCCGACCAGGTTCGGGCGGACCTCCAGGCCACCCGCGACGTCTGCCGGCGAAACGGCTGTCCGCTGGAGTTCATCCTCAAGGACGTCAGCACGGTGCGATACCAGCCGCAGCGCCTGTTCGACTGGGCCAGGATCGCCATGGAAGTCGCCTGTAGCTGATTCGCCGGCAAGGGTTCTAACGTAGCATGGGCATCTTGCCCATGAGTCTCACGGGCGTCCCGCCCGTGTCCTATCTGTTGTTGTTCTTGTCCGCCAAAGAAGAAAAAGAAGAAGCGGAAGAAACGACAGGCGCGGGCAAGATGCCCGTGAGACTCATGGGCGGGACGCCCATGCTACGGATTTTGCAGGGCAAGCCGTTCTCGGTGAAATCCCTACCTCATTTTTGGGGATTTTCAGATCCACTTTGCAAAAGCGGTACAAATCATACTACTATAACCACTTAGCGATATGCGACATCTGCCGGGGCAGCTTGGAGGGGCAAAATCACCTTGTGAGTCTGCGCGATCTTTTGCGAGCGCGCCTAGAATGGCCTAGATAAGAAAAAGAAGGGTGACTTGAGACGCGTGTTTCAAGAACAGCCCGAAACAAGGATCCAAAAAGAAGTCTCTCCGGCAGAGCCGGGACGACTCAAAGAATAGGAGTTCCACCGTGAAGACAGTCAGCAATATCATCAGCCGGTTCGTAAACGAAGACAAGGGTTTGGAGACCGTAGAGTACGCCGTGATCGCGGCATTGATTACCGGCGCGGCCATTGTGGCCATTACGGCGCTGGGCACGCAAGTCGCCGCCAAGTTCAACACGTTGGTGACAGAGTTGACGTAGCATGAAACTCGCATGAGACTTTGGCCCGGGCGGTGTCCGGGCCATAGATTCGGCTGCAAAGTGATGTATCGCACAAATAAAAAGTGAAAATAGAAGATGGCCATGTGGGCCTCAACTTTATGGCATGCGTATCCGCCGCTCCAGTGGGGAATAGCGATCTGTTCCTCACTGGTGGCAGCGTATACGGACATCCAGTGGCGTCGGATTCCTAACTGGCTTACGGGACCGCTGTTGCTGGGCGGCTTGGTTTGGAGCGTTTATTGGGCCGGGCTCATGGGCCTGGCCGACGCCGGCGCCGCTTGCCTGGCGCTGATGGTTCCTTTCGTCCTGCTGTTCCTTTTGGCGGGCGGAGGGGCCGGAGATGCCAAACTGATGGGCGCTCTGGGAGCGTGGCTGGGCCTGGTGAACGGTTTGGCGCTCCTGGTGGCCGTGATGTTTGCGGGCCTGGCCTTGGCCTTGACGGTTTCCCTGGCCGGTGGAAACCTGCTCAAGACATTACGAAACGTTTGGGACATTATGATCGTGTTTATGGTGCGTGTTTTTACCTTCGGCCGCTTGAACGCCCCGGTGGAGTTGCCCGTTCAAAAGGACATGAAAAGGATTCCTTACGGAGTGGCGATCTTCATCGGAACGATCCTGGCGGCAACAGGAGTATCGATATGGCGAACCCATTGAAAAAGAGGAACAGGGACCGGCGCGGCTCGGCGATCGTGGAGATGGCGGTCGTGACGCCGTTCCTGCTGTTGTTGACGTTCGGGCTGTTGGAATACGGTTGGATGTTTCTGAAGTCCGAGCAGATCACCAATGCCGCGCGGAGCGGGGCCCGCTACGCCGCCACGGCGGTCGTGACCAGCTCGGGCCAGGTAACCGGTTCCAGCTCGCCGGCCGTGCAGTTCCTGACGGCTTCGGGCATCCCCGTGCAAGCCGGAACCGTAACCGTTCCGACAGGCGTGAACCCCGGCGTAGGCAACCCGGTGACGGTGACGGTCACCGTGCCGTACAGCTCGATCCAGTTCACCGGTTTTCCGGGATTGCCCACGCCGGCATCCCTTACTGCATCCGTCACGATGGCCAAGGAAGGTTTCACCAGCGGCAGCTGAGACGAATGACGCCGTCGGTCCGGGCCGGGGAACCGGGGCGCGGTGCGCACTGCAAATGTTCGCCAAAGAACGGGGTTTCCTGACCATTCTTCCGCCAACTCATCTCTTAGTACACGGCCCCAGAAGTTAGGGGCGGAAAAGATTTTTTTCCCGGTTGTCG